>NZ_DASTTN010000139.1:0-8947 GCF_035760125.1 Flavobacterium sp. | reverse complement strand
GAAAGCTAAAAAAGCAAACAGTATAAAAAGTATTTTCTTCATTATTAGTATCTAAATTAATTCTATTTTTAGTATATTTTTGGTCACATTTGAGGTTTTAAATCGATGATCAGCCCTTATTCCAATTATCCAAACTATTTGATTGTCTGAGCACAAAAGCCAAGTATTTTCTTTTTCTATCAATGATAATTTTTCATCCTTAAAAAGTTTACTCACCTTTTTAGACTTTCCATCCATCCCAAAAGGCAGGAAAACATCTCCCGTTTTCCACTTGCGAATCACCAATGGAAAAACCAATTGATCAGCGTCGACAAATATAGTTTTATTTGTAGCAACCGAAATGTCTACTACTTTACAAAAAGTCATATTTAAGGGAATATTAACTTCTGTTTCATTTTCATTAACCAAAAATTCTATTTCTTTCTCACTATCATCAATTGGTGATAAAATCAGGGAATCTCTGTCTTTCAATAAACGAAAATCAGTCGCAAAAACCTGTTTTCCGGATTGGCTGTCAACCAAATCATAAATATCTTCCCAAGCGGTAAAACCATATTCTTTCAGCCATTGATATAAATACGATTGATAATTGGGTAATTGCAGTAATCGATTCAGATCAAAATGAATTTGATTTTCCTTTTCGATCGCCACTTGCTGAAAAACCATACTCGCCGCATCTTCAACCATTGCCAATGATTCTTGCAAATAGCCTTCAGTTTTCAAAAATGAGGTCATAAAATGAGGATTCAACTCCTTCAAAACAGGAATCAAATGATGCCGAATTTTGTTCCTTACATATTTATCCGAAGCATTACTACTATCTTCACGCCACTGAATATCATTTGCCTTGGCATAATTTTCAATTTCTTGGCGGGATAAAAAAAGTAAAGGTCGAATCACTCTATCATTTTGCACTGGAATCCCTGTCAATCCTTCTAATCCTGTTCCTCGTGTGAGATTAATGAGGAAGGTTTCCAGATTGTCATCGGCATGATGAGCAGTGAGTATATAATCAAATTTTTCGGTCTCCAATAATTCATAAAACCAATTGTATCGTAGCTCTCTGGCAGCAACCTGAGTTGATAATTTATAATCTTTGGCGAAAGCCTCAGTATCAAATTGAGTTATAAAAATTGGTATTCCACTAGCCTCAGCATAGTCCTGCACAAATTTTTGATCTCCAAAACTTTCTACTCCCCGAAGTTGAAAATTGCAATGGGCAATGGCAATATCACAGCCCAATTCCTGAAATAAATGCAATAAAACCATACTGTCCAAGCCTCCACTTACAGCAAGAAGCAGCTTTTTTTGCTTCAAATAAGGGATTTCATTATCGATATGATTTTGAAGTATATTTTTCATACGAGGATAACATTTGTTTTTAATTGGACTCGAGCACAAGCGAACAGGCGAAGTAATATGGTATCACCATTCTTCATCGTAATCTATTTATTGGAGTCGTGGCGATTTCATCTATCAAAAATACTGATTATTATTTAATCCAAAATATGATTCAATTATAGTAAAACTTCATGCATTGCTTTAGCCTTAAGCAAACATTCATCGTATTCCTTTTCTGGAAGGGATAACGAAGTTATGGCACTTCCAACTGAGAAAGATACATATTCATTTTCCTGATTGTAAAGGATGCTACGGATAACTACATTAAAATCAAAATCTCCATTGGGTGAAAAATAACCCACTGCCCCACTGTACAGCCCTCGCTTGGTTTCCTCAAGTTCTTCAATAATTTTCATTGCAGCATATTTGGGAGCTCCCGTCATACTTCCCATAGGGAATGTCGTTCGAATCGTATCTACTGCCGTATATTGAGGGTCGATTTTGGACGTTATGGTCGAAATCATTTGGTGTACCTGCAAGAAAGAATAAATTCCGCATAGCTCTTTCACCTCAACAGATGCTTTTTTGGCAGTTCGAGACAAATCATTGCGAACCAAGTCGGTTATCATAATATTTTCGGCTCTTTCTTTAGGATCTTGAGATAAAGTACTTTTAGATTTTTCATCTTCCAATGGATCCAAAAATCGCTTAGAAGTTCCTTTTATAGGTTGTGAAATTAGATTCTCTCCTTCTTTCTTCAAATAACGCTCAGGTGATGCCGAAATTAAAAATTGCTTGTTATTCTTGAAAAAAACAGTAAACGGAGCCTGTGAAATTTCATTAAGCCTAAAAAATTTTTCTAATGGGTTGATTATGGCATTATGAGCGAAAAATTCCATGCAAAAATTAGCTTCATATAAATCACCGTGATGAATATATTCCAACAATTTAGAAACTTTCTCTATGTAATTTTGCTTCGAAATGCGTTGCTCAATAGCTATTTTATTTTGATTTTCGACTCTTGAGTTTTGGCTCTTAACTATCTCATCAAAATCATCTTCAACCTCATCATCACACATATTGAGATATTGAATTTCGAGTTGATTTCCTTTTAATAAAAATAACTTTTTAGGCTGAAAAAAGAACAAATCCGGAAAATCCAATCCATCAAAATTATTGGATTGCAAATGCTCTACACCATTTTTCAAATCATACGAAAGGTATCCAAACAACCAATCTTTAGTCGTTTGTTGGTATTGTTTTAAATCCTCAAAAGCATTGTGGTAATCCGTTTTCATGGACGTAAAAGCATCAACTGCCAATACACAATCAAAACTGGAATATTCGTTGGAAAATGAATTGCTGTCCAGAAAAGTTATTTCTCGAAATTGTTGTCCCCAAGCAACAAGCTGCTGCTTGAACTGCAATGGTTCTTCAATAAATTTATAAATGGAAGTTCTCAAAAATTAATCTGTTTATGGACTTCAAAATTACAACAAAAAAAATCGCTTCTCAAGTACAAATCTCATAAAACTAAACCTAAGTTAAATAAATATTAAAAAAGTTTTTACTTGTTAAAACATTATATATTTGATACAGAATTAGACCTTGAATTTTAAAACAATCACACAAAAAAAAACAATCATCAATCTTTAAATCCAAATCTATGAACAAAATTTTGAAGCTAAGCTTAATCCTTTTAGGAGTATTTACAGTAATTATTAGTTGCAAAAAAAGTGACGTTGCCAGCGAAGAATTAACCTCTGACATGGCTGTCAATGCCGACAGTATTTCTTCCTCAGCAGCAGTTGAAAAAGAAGGAAGTACTCGAAAATTCATTCGTACCGCAGACTTAAAATTTAAAGTTAAAAATGTTACCCAATCCACCTATACCATCGAAAACATCACCAATAAGTTTGATGGATTTGTTACCTACACAAATTTACAAAGCAACATTATTGATAAATTTGAAACCAAAATAAGTCAGGATAGCACTCTCGAAACGACCCGTTACAACGTAGAAAACAATATCACGATAAGAGTGCCTAACAAACGTCTTGATACAGTTATCAAATCTATTTCAAAACAAATTGATTTTCTCGATTACCGCATTATAAAAGCGGACGATGTTTCCTTAAAAATGCTTTCAAACCAGCTTTCTCAAAAAAGAAGCAGCACTAATGAAAAAAGAGTGGAAAAGGCAATCGACACAAAAGGAAAAAAAATCAACGATATTATGGAAGCTGAGAATAATTTGGCTAATCAAAAAGAACAAAATGACAATTCCAAACTGGAAAATTTATCGATCCAAGACCAAATAAACTTTAGTACGCTAACCATTCAAATATACCAACATGAATCGGTAAAACAAGAAATGATTGCCAACACTAAGGATTACAACTACTACAAACCCAATATTGGAATCCGCATCATTGATTCTTTAAAAACAGGTTGGTACGTTCTACTCGATGTTATCGTTTTTATAATAGAAATCTGGTGGTTCCTATTAATTGCCATTGGAGGATTTCTCCTTTACAAAAAGTATCTTAAAAAACAATAGAAACACAAACACCTAAAAAAAGTCAATATCAAGATTTAATTCTGTATTTCAATATCGAGCGAATCCAAAAACTAAAAAGGTTTAGGGCTTCGCTCGAATTGCTTAGTGAACTATCATTAGATACTAAAAAACACGCAACTAACTCAATTCTAAGAAAATATCACTAATAAAATAATTAAAAACGTAATAAATAATAAAAAATTTAACTAAATTTGTTAGTGAAATGGACTTAGTTTTCTGCCTCCGAAAGCTATCAATGCAAGTAAATGGATGAAAAGATGATTACTCTTGTGATCACATATTATCAATTAAACATTTAACTTCTTAAATACTCGAAATATGAAAACTGCAACTTTCTTTATTCGCACAATAATTGGCTTATTACTAGTTTTTGTATCGGTAGCCTATTTTTTTAACTTAATGCCAGACCTTGCAAACACAGGAGATTTCAAAGCTTTCCAACTAGGTTTAATTTCTTCTGTTTATCTGATGCCAATGGTTAAAACAATAGAATTACTCTGTGGAATTTCATATCTCACTGGTCAATACGTTGCCTTGTGCAATCTTATTGTCCTACCAGTTAGCACAAATATTTTATTCATCAATTTCTTCTTAAACCCAAATGGAATACCACTTGCTCTTTTTGTTTTTCTAGGTAATATATTTTTAATTTACACACATTGGAAAAGCTACAAAAGCCTGTTTAACAGAAAATCGATAAATCAATTTGATTAATAAAGCCCATTAAAAAAATCTACCAATAAACTAAAACCACTAAATATAAACCTATGAAAATTGCCACTATTATTATTCGTTCACTAATTGGACTATTATTACTATTTGCTTCTATAAGCTATTTTTTACATTTGTTCCCAGAACCTCCCTTAGCAGGAAACATGAAAGTATTCAATGACGGAATCAAAGCTTCCGGATATCTTATGCCATTAGTAAAAACAATAGAACTTACTTGTGGACTGTCTTTTATTACTGGAAAATTCAACAAAATAACTTTTATTCTATTGATGCCTATTTCAACCAATATTATTTGCACACACCTATTTCTGGCTCCAGAAGGCATTCCGGTCGCCAGTTTTTTATTCTTAGGAAATATTTTCCTTCTTTATACTAAATGGGATAGCTACAAAGGATTATTTACAGCATAAATAGAAACCATTTCAAACAAAAAACCCGTCTCATTTTTATAACGAGACGGGTTTTATTTTTAAAAGCTTATACTATACGTGTAAAGCTCTATTATCTGTTGCTGCCAATGCTGCTTCTTTTATTGCTTCCGCAAATGTTGGATGCGCATGTGACATTCTTGAAATATCTTCGGCAGAAGCCTTGAATTCCATTGCAGTAACTGCCTCTGCAATCAAATCGGCAGTTCTGGCTCCAATCATGTGTACTCCTAGAACTTCATCTGTTTTGGCATCAGCAAGAATTTTTACGAATCCGTCAAGATCTCCACTCGCACGAGCGCGACCTAAAGCTTTGAATGGAAAACTTCCCACTTTATATTCAGCTCCAGCTGCTTTCAATTGCTCTTCTGTTTGTCCAACAGCAGCAACCTCTGGCCAAGTATAAACTACTCCAGGAATCAGGTTATAATCAATATGTGGTTTTTGACCAGCCAAGATTTCGGCAACCATAGTTCCTTCTTCTTCCGCTTTGTGAGCCAACATAGCTCCACGAACCACATCCCCGATAGCGTAAATATTTGGAACCGAAGTTTGCAAATGATCATTTACTTCCACTTGTCCTCTATCCGAAATTTTCACTCCTGCTTTGTCAGCATTCAAACCATCTGTATAAGGACGACGACCAACTGATACTAAAGAGTAATCACCTTCTAGTGTGATTGTTTCTCCTTTAGCATTTTCTGCCTGAACAATTACTGCATCACCTTTTCTTTCTACCGATTGTACTTTGTGAGAAGTATAGAATTTCATTCCTTGTTTTTTCAACACTTTAGTCAATTCTTTAGACAAAGCACCATCCATTCCTGGTATAATTCTATCCATGAATTCCACAACCGAAACTTGCGCCCCTAATCGTAAATACACTTGACCTAATTCAATACCAATTACACCACCACCAATAATCACAAGGTGTTTTGGTACTTCTTTAAGAGCCAAAGCTTCAGTAGAAGTGATGATTCTTTCTTTATCAATTTTGATGAAAGGCAAAGAAGATGGTTTTGAACCTGTAGCAATAATGATATTTTTGGCTTCAATCGTCTCCGATGTTCCGTCAGCTTTTGCAATTGCAACGTGAGTAGCATCTACAAAAGAACCCAAACCATTAAAAACAGTAACTTTATTTTTATCCATCAAGAAATTAATTCCTCCCGAAGTTTGATCAACAACTCCTTGTTTACGGGCAATCATTTTCTCTAAATTCACTTTTACATCACCAGAAACTTCAATTCCGTGATCGTCAAAATGCTTGATTTCTGCATAATGATGTGAAGAAGACAATAACGCTTTTGAGGGAATACAACCTACATTTAGACAAGTTCCGCCCAAAGTTGAATATTTCTCTATAATTGCTGTTTTGAAACCCAATTGTGCACAACGAATAGCTGAAACATATCCGCCTGGCCCAGAACCTATAATGACTACGTCAAATGAACTCATAGTATGTGATTTTTATTTTTAGTGATGCAAAATTAAGGAATAAAGTTTTGTTTAAAGTTTAATTTTAGAGGTTTTTTGTTCGAATTATAACGATTTTATCAAGAATTACAGACAAACCTTTTAAATAAAACAACAAATCACAATTTATCACGAAAAGGAAATCAGTTGCCATAAAAAACACTGCTAAGACTAAAAATCAATTTTAGAATTCAATCACTTCTCATTTCAAAAAATAAACACACCTTCATCAAAACAATACAATCAATTAAATAACAATTGATTACATAAAAAATATAAATTGTTTTTCACTTTTTGTTAAATATAAAAAAGTTACAAACACTACATCGTAATAGTATTCGCGCAATAAATCAAACTCATAATTTTAATGTTAATAAAATATACATTTAACAAAAATTTACAATATAAATAACAAAAAATTAAATCATGAAAAAAAACCTACTATTATTTTATGCCTTATTAATTCCTTTTGTTTTTGTAAAAGCACAAGTGAATACTACCTATTTATGGCATCTCCATCAGCCAACTTATTGGGGAGATATCAGTAAGAAAAACCCAAATCGATATCAGATTGTAAAAGAATCTCAAGATTTAAAAGTTTCTGGTGCTAATAATGACAAAAATGGACTTGCTCACCCAACAAACAACCTGGAAGAAATTTTTGGTACTGGTGACCGTGTAGCAGCTTACCAATTTGCACCAAAAAATGCTATTAATTCTATTAAAGATTTACCCAAAGCAGGAGCACAAATAACGTATGGAGGATCTTTACTGGAAAACGTCAACGAACTCGCTCAAGCAAATCAATGGGGGTATTCCAATTCTTGGATTCAAAACATTAAAGATGCAAAATCATGGAAAACTTCTGGTGGATTTCCCCGTATGGAAATGGTTTCCTTTACAATGCACCATGCACTTTCTCCCTTATTAAGTGACGAAGCCTTGAAAAAAGAGATTAAAGCGCATCAATATTATTCGACTCAATTATTTGGATCTCATGAATCAAAAGGATATTGGCCAGCTGAATGCGCTTTCTCTGAAAGAATTATAAAAACATTGACCGAATGTGGCATTGAATGGTCAGTTATTGCCAACAGCCATTTATCCAGAACTTTATCTGACTATCCCATAAGATATGGCTCTGGCGGAACTATGTGTGATATTCCTAACAAAGCAGATCAGGTAGACACAAAAGGAAATACCTGGTTTTCGGCTCAAAAAGATGCCCGTGGTGGACAATTTGCCGTACCCTATTCTTATCTTCCCTATAAAGCAAAATATGTTGACCCAGAGACAGCACAGGAATACAAAATCACTGTGGTTCCTATGGCCGATTATGAAAGCTATGAAGATGGATATGCTGCGATTGGCACTACTTTAATAGATCCAATAGTAGCCAAAGCGGCAACATCTCCAAGACGTCCATTGGTTTTATTTGCCCATGATGGAGATAATGCCTGGGGAGGTGGTTCTTCCTATTACAACGAATCAGTTACCGGATTTTCGCATGCATCAGCTGCCAATGGAAATATCCCAACGACAATACCTCAATATCTACAAGACAATCCTGTTCCTGAATCAGAAGTGGTCCATGTTGAAGATGGGGCTTGGGTAAATGCCGATGGCGATTTTGGACATCCGCAATTTACAAACTGGTTATGGCCGTTCTTTGATCCGGTAACAAAAAAATTCAATCCAAATGGATGGACAGAAGACATGATGAATCAAGCCATCACTACAGCTGGTGAAAACCACGCAATTATGGCTGAACAACTAGAAGGAAGCAACCTTAGAATGAGTGAAATTGTAAACCCAACTGCCGCAGTAAGTCCTGCAGAAAAAGCCTGGCACTTTTTGATGGCTGGTTATGACAGTGGAAATGCCTATTACGGCCTAGCCGAAGATTTAGAAATAAAAACCACTCTTGCTGTTAATAGATGTGTTCAGTTTGCAAAACCTACTCTTGATGCCCATGCTGGTGTTGATACCACAAAACCATCTGTGTTCATTCCACAGCGCTGGCCTTATAATCCGGGCGAAAAAGGATATGGCGCACCTTATGCTTACAAGGATTTCTTAAATTCGGCGGATTTTACTGTTTATACTTTTGCTTATGATGTTAGCGGTATTCAAAAATCAGAATTAAAATACCGAATTGACGTTGACGGAAAGAACAGTCTCGGTTCAAATCAAAACGAAATTTATGCAGGAGGTGGCGAAGTTGGATCATGGATATCATTACCAATGACTGAAAGAGTTTTTCCTAAAGGAAATTTCACCAATAGCACGCAGGCAGATTTATATATGCTTCCAGACGTAATCGCCAGTCAGTATTATGCTGAAATTGCAGGAATTTCAGAAAAATTATTAGATTATTACGTTGAAGTAA
>NZ_DASTTN010000138.1:0-2662 GCF_035760125.1 Flavobacterium sp. | reverse complement strand
TTCGGTTGGGTATTTTACGATCAAGGGTGATATTCGTAATTTTAGGGTTACCTCTTTTTTTGGTGATGAAATTAAGATTCTAAAAGACTTCAATAATTTATTGAATAACCATTTCAATCAGCCGCAACATGTTTTGTGCGGACATAACGCCAAGGAATTTGACATTCCGTTCCTTGCCCGCCGAATGATTATCAACCAAATTCCTATTCCAGACAAACTCAATTTATTTGGTAAAAAGCCTTGGGAAATTGCTCACTTGGACACTTTGGAGTTATGGAAATTTGGCGATTATAAGCATTTCACTTCCTTAAAGTTATTGTGTAAAGTGCTCGGAATTCCTTCTCCAAAAGGCGATATTGACGGTAGCCAGGTAGGACATGTCTTTTATGTGGACAAAGATATTGACCGTATTGTCACTTATTGCGAAAAAGACACGATCGCCGTAGCCCAGATTTTCCTCCGTCTTCGAAGAGAAGATTTATTGATTGAAGACGAGATTATTCACGTTTAGTTTCAATTATTCATATTTAAGTCTTTTTTGGATGATGGCAAAAAAGCAAAATTTTTCCCTTTAGCCCCGATTGCTTCGCCAGTTCGCTTCGCTCGTGTGTAGTGGAAATTCTCTCTCGTTTTTTCAACGAGAGAGATTGTAACGAATAGCGGGACCCATACCGGCTAAAAAAGCCACCCGAGCGATAGCGAACAGGCGAAGCAAATCTTTCTGCTTCAAAATCAATAACCGAATACCGATTTTATAGTTTGTGCTTTTTCATTGTACCCAGTGTGAAAACCTTTGTGAACTTTGCGGTTAAATATTTACATTTACAAAAATTATAAATTATGGTATTAAGTAGATTCTGGTTAGTCATTTTTATTTCATCGATTGTTTTTATTGTTGTCAGTTTGTTTTCTGCCAACACGTATACCATTGATTATGTTTTGAATGGAAAAAAAGACGATCCAGTTTTAATTTCTGAAAAATATATCGAACAAGTTCCTGCTTTTATCAAAGACAGCATCAAGAAAGCAACGGATCAAACGATGATTATCAATCGTGATACGCTAAATGCCGATACGACTTATGTTTATAAAAATAAAACTGTAAAAATCTTTAGCGGTGTTCAAAAATCGGATGGTTTATTGCCAACGTGTAAAAGCACTTTGCTTGACTTGATTTTGCCGCTTATGGCTTATTTGGCATTTTTCTGCGGATTGATGGAGCTTTTAATCATTTCTGGAGCATCCGGAAAATTGGCTAAATTATTGAGCCCAGTATTTGTAAAGGTGTTCCCGAGTATACCAAAAGATCATCCGTCTATTTCATACATGACTTTAAACTTTGCCGCCAATTTCTTGGGATTGGATTCTGCAGCGACGCCATTTGGATTAAAAGCCATGGAAAGTTTACAAGAAATAAACCCCGAAAAAGACAAAGCGAGTGATGCTCAAATTATGTTTATGTGCCTGCATGCTTCGGGACTAACATTAATTGCAACTTCTATTATTGGATATCGTGCTGCGGCTAACGCAACAAACCCTGCCGATGTTATGTTGCCTTGTATTATCACTTCTTTTATCGGTACAATTGCAGCTTTTTTAATTGTTGGAATCAGGCAAAAAATAAATTTCAAGAGCGCATCTTTGGTTGTGGCTTTAATGGCATTAATTGCTGCCATAGTTGGGTTATTGATGTATGTAAACCATTTGGATTTAATTGGAAAAAACTATTTTACTTCTAATCTTTCGGCTTTGATATTGGTGGGGATTATTGCTTTTACTTTGATATTTTCATTTATTAAAGAGAAAAAATTTGTCGAGGCAAAAACCACTGTTTTTGAAGCTTTTGTATCTGGAGCAAATAATGGGGTTAAAACAGGCGTTACTATTTTTCCTTATGTTTTAGGGATGTTAGTGGCTATTTCTTTATTTAGAAACAGTGGTTTGTTTGAAATTATTAGTAATTGGATTGCTTTTGCTTTTTCCAATATGGGAGTAAGCAAAGAAATTACTGATGCTTTGCCTGTAGCCTTGCTTAGACCGTTTAGTTCTGCTGGATCAAGAGGGTTTTTGATTGATTCGATGAATACTTTTGGTGCCGATTCCATGACGGGAAGATTGAGCAGTATTTTTCAATGTAGTGCCGAGAGTACTTTTTATGTGATTGCCGTTTACTTTGGTTCGGTTAATATCAAAAATACTCGTTACGCTTTAGGAACAATGCTTTTGGTTGATGTGATTTGTGTAATTACAGCGATTTTTGTGGCTAGTTGGTTTTTTTAATTTTTTTATAAGTTGAAAATACTGTCATATAAATTTATTAGGAAAGTGAAAAAGCGATAGAAGAAATACCTCAAGAAGAAAATAAAAGCACTGGAATAATTATAACAATAATTTTTAGGAGTTTTAATTTATTTTTCATTCTTTTGAATCCAACTCATTAAATAAATTAAAAAATGTCAAAATACACAAAATACATCGCCATAGGTTTGCTTATTCTATTCTTAGTTACAAGTTTATTAAGTTAAATCTATTTCTTCAGTTAGGGTTTTGGGTTTTAGTCCAAGACAGTGATATAAAAGCCTCGCATTTCAGTGAGGCTTTTCGTTTTTATAAATCGGAGTTCGATTTTAATGTGATGGAACTAGTTTTTTTAATAATTTCT
>NZ_DASTTN010000137.1:0-2888 GCF_035760125.1 Flavobacterium sp. | reverse complement strand
TTAGTTATTAAAAATCAAACTAAAAACCCTAAAGGTATAAAACGACAATAACATCATTATTTTTTCGGCAATATCAAATTGCAGTCTTTTTACTGAGATAAATTAAAATTAAAAACTTAATTTTATCTATATAATTACAATACAGCAGATTATACAAAAAAACTTTTATGATAAAATCACTACTTCTGTATTTGGCTTTCGCTGTATCTATTGGAGGTTTTTGCCAACCCCCTCCACTCAAAGTTTACGACATTAAAAAAAAACGATTATTAGTCAAAATAACCGGTGTCTATATATATTCAATTAATCAAGGAAATATAGATATTGACAGTGCCATGGTATTGGCCTGTTCTGCAAATAAAATACCGATATCATTATCCTATGACGAGGGTTATAATGACGGAAAATATTTGCTGGAAAGTGAAATGGTGGATAACAATAATATAACTGCAGCACTAAAAATACTTTCAAAATCACAAAAAACAGATCGGATAAAGTTATTATTACAACTAGGCAGTCATTACCTTTTTAAACCAGGAAGCAAAAAAGAAGACCTTCAAAATGCTTTGCTTTATATAAAACAGGCTGTCGAACTGAGCAATCAGCTCAAAATACAAAAATGGCAACAACAAAGCAATATGCTGCTAGGTAAATATTATTTTCAAGCAGGCAATATGACCGAGAGTCTGGCCATTTTTTCGGCGGTTACAAAAAATTGTCGAAAACTGAACAATAAAAAAGCTTTGGCGGAAGCAATAGAAAATCAAGGAACTTATCTTTTGGATAACAATCCTGAGAAAGAAAAACTCTTGACCGAGGCAATGCTTCTATATAAAGAAACGGGAGAAAAGGAAAAAGAAGCAGAAACCTTAATGAAACTCGTTACAGTACATTTCTGGACTGGAAACCTGCCACTTGCCAAAAAAGAATCTATTCAAGCCTATAATTTTCTAAAAAAAATAGGTTTTAGACATACTCATTACAACGCTTCAACCATTTCGTATGTTGACATAGTCGTAAAAAATCCTAAAGAAGCCTTATTTTATGCATTTGATGCTGTAAAAACTATGGAAGCCACAAAAGATTATATTATGGCTGAAAATTTTTATATGCGATTAGGCAATGTTTACGCTCAAATGGGACATTTTGAGGAGGCAATACCCTTGTTAAAAAAAAGTATTGAAATGGGGCAAAAAGACCCAAGCAATAGGAGCTGGTATAAAAGTTTTATAAGCTACATAACTGTTTTGTCAGAGCTTGGAAGGTATAAAGAAGCACTTGATTATTTAAAAAAGACAACAGACAAATATCCTCCTGATAATATATTAGACAAAATATTTTTAGCTAATAATACAGCTATATGTTACGTCAGAACTGGCAATATTAAACTTGCTGAACAAAATTTTCAAATTGTAGAAAAGTATGCCCCACAAATAATTAATCCGCAAACAGCGCTTAGCACATCCAACATTTATTCAGACATGTCATTGTTTTATGCCAAAATAGGCAATGGTTCTAAAGCCAAATTGTTTACAGACAAAGCAACTGAAATCAAACATAAGTACAACCTCAGATCTGGCTATCCTATTCTTGACCTTTCTCTTTTCAAAATTGATTCCCTTTCCGGAAAATACTTATCAGCGATTGCACATTATCAAAAGTATAAAAAAGGCAACGATTCACTGGTAAATTATTCCCAAAGCAAAGAAATTGAAGAGTTACGATTTAAATATGAAACGGCAAAAAAAGAACAGAATATTAAATCATTACAGACACAAACCAAACTGCAGGAAGGAAAATTAAAGGAATCCAAACTCTTAATCAAATTGTCAATTGGATCGCTTCTGTTATTACTTATAATTATTGGATTACTGTACAATCTGTATCGGGTGAAACAAAAAAACAATAAAAAGCTGGAGATTAAAGAAAAAGAAATCAGCCTGAAAAACACCAATCTACAGCATTTGTTGGATGAAAAGGAATGGCTGATGAAAGAAATTCATCATAGAGTAAAAAACAACCTGCAAACGGTAATTAGTTTATTGAATTCCCAATCTGCTTATGTTGACAATGATATGGCTCGTTCTACAATTAAAAGCAGCCAGCATCGTATCCACGCTATGTCGCTAATACATCAAAAGCTGTATATGTCCGAGAATATTTCAACTATCAATATGCCTATTTACATCAAAGAATTGGTTGAATATTTAAAAGATTCATTCCAATTAAAACAACGCGTTCGTTTCGAAATAGATATAGAACAACTGGAATTAGACGTTGTACAAGCTGTTCCATTGGGATTAATTATAAACGAAGCCGTTACCAACTCCATAAAATATGCGTTCCCGAATGATCAAGATGGGCTCATTTCCATAACATTGGTTTCAACGGATGCAAATCATTATTTACTGAGCATTCAAGACAACGGAATTGGAATTCCTGTTACCTTTAAAGAGAAAACCAATTCATTCGGAATGAGTTTGATCAAAGGATTAAGCGATGATTTAGAAGGAACTTTTTCCATTGAGAACAACAATGGTACTTTGTTAAAACTTAATTTTGAAAAAATTATTTTAGACAAGCAAAACAAAAAAATATAATTAATTATAAAACAATGGATTGACAAAGTCTTTCTTGTCCTAGATTATGATTTATTAATTAATTGTGATCTAATTTTGTTTTTAAATTATGAAGCAATGAAAAAACTAGAATTTTTAATACTCGGGAAAAACGAACCTATCCTAGAGATTGTGGTTCGTCTTGTGAATGCAAATGAAGATTGGCATGCAGTAGGTTTTAGTGACGAAGAAAAAGCCAAAGACTATTTTAAACAGAACCTTCTGGATATTGTTCTATTGAGCTCAGGCATTGAAGCAGAAACAGAAAAA
>NZ_DASTTN010000136.1:0-2772 GCF_035760125.1 Flavobacterium sp. | reverse complement strand
TATTTTAATCAACAAGCTTCTGCCAATGTTTTTGCGTCCATGCCTTTGTATTATGGAGGAGTGATCAATAATCAGATTGATAAGCAAAAACTGATGGTCAGTATGCAAGAATCGGTTGCAAAGATGACCGAAACAGAAATTAAACAAACGATTACCACACAGTTTTTTACTCTAGAAAAATTATACAAGCAAATCGAGGTAACTAAACAAAATATTGTCAATACCGATTTGCGAATCAAACAATTAGAATCTAGGGTTTCCAATGGTCAAAACCTTAAAAGTGACTTATTAAGAACCGAATTGCAAAAGTCAAATTTTGAGGTGGCGGTTTTTCACAGTTCGAATTCAATCGAATTGATAAGTAATTATTTGGATATATTGACTGGGCTTCCTACAAATACCAAATTAAAACCGGCATTGGATGGTATTTTAATTCCTAAAAAAGAAGTGAGTTTAGAGGAAAGTTTGTCTGAAGCTTACCAAAACCGTTACGAAATCAAAAGATCGGAAATCAATGTTAAGATCGCCGAATCTTCCTTGGATATAACCAAGAGTGGTTTCAAGCCTTATATCAATGCCAACTTGCTTTTCAATACGCAGTACCCGGCTCAATGGCCAGATTATTCGGATAATATTCTCAATTACTGGGCTGCAGGTGTATCTCTAAGTTGGGATATTTCCAGTTTTTATAATATTAAGCACAAGGCTAATGCGGATAAACTGCAAATAGATAAAAGCAATATTGCACTTGACGCTACCAAAGATGTAATCAATCAGGATGTAAAGGCTGCTTATGTCCGATTTACGGAAAGCGTGAGGAATATTGTAACTTTTAAGAAAGATGTTGATTTGGCACTGAGCAATTACAAAATCGTAAAAAGCCGCTATGATAATGATTTTGCCGTAATCAGCGATATCGTTGATGCCGAATTGCAGTTGAATGAAGCGAAAATTTCTCTGAATAATGCCAATATAGATGCGATTATTCAATATTATTCCCTGCAGTACGCAATGGGTAAACTTTAATTTTTTTGTTTATGAGCGAAGATAAAACAATCAACGAAGATGCAGTAAAAAGCGAAAAAAAAAGAAATACGATATTGACTATTCTTTCTTTTGTTTTCATTATAGGTGGAGGCATTTGGATATTGAGCCTGTTTTTCGATTTTCATCGGTATGAAACAACCAATAATGCTCAAGTTGAATCCTATATTAACAGCGTTACAGCCAGGGCAACAGGCCACGTGGCATCAATTCGTTTTGATTCCCATCAGCTTGTGCATAAAGGTGATACTTTAGTAATTCTAGACGATGAGGAATACAGGATAAAAGTAAAGCAGGCTGAAGCTGATTTGGCTGTGGCAGAAGGAAATCTTCATTCATTGGAACAATCCATCGTTACTGCGACTTCCAAAGAGGCGGCTTCCAAGGATAAATTATCAGGGGACAAAGCCGATCTTGATAAAGCACAAAAAGATTACGAACGATTCAAGAATATGTATGCCGACTCAGCCGTTACGCGCAATCAATATGATCAAGTGGTTTCCAAACTTCAATCGACCAAAGCCTATCTGAATGCTGGTGAGGAAGAGTTATTGGCAAGTGCATCATCAACAAAACAAAGTTATACCAATCTAGAAGCGGCCAGAGCTACTGTAGATCGAAAAAAGGCCGATTTGGAAAATGCCTTATTACAGTTGTCTTACACCCGTATTATTGCCTTAGCTGATGGCTATGTGGGGGAGAGAACCATATCAGTAGGAGAGCTGATTAATGCCAATCAGGTGGTGGCAACGCTAGTTTTGAAACAAAAGGTTTGGGTTACAGCTAATTTTAAGGAAACTCAAATTGAAAAAATAAAACAGGGACAAGAAGTTACAATTACAATTGATGCACTTGATGACAAAGAATTTAAAGGAAAAGTGGTTGGTTTTTCGCCAGCGACAGGAGCTAAATTCTCGATGGTAGAACCAGATAACTCTACAGGGAATTTTGTGAAAATCACGCAGCGCATTCCCGTGAAAATTGATTTTGAAGCTTCCGAGAAAGAATTGGAAGATGTGAAACCAGGAATGAATGTCACTGTGGATATAAAAAAATAAAGAATGGGTTCAATAAAAAAAGGAAGTGTGTTTACCCTCGTAGGACTTTATCTCCTTACGATTCCTTTTTTTAATGCCTTGAATGTGACCTCTTATGACAATTCGCAGATATTGGGACACTTTGGAGCTTCTACCACGGTTTTTACCTATTCGACTTATATTCCTTTTTTTGCAATGCTTGGTTTTTTGCCCTTGGGGCTGAAAATCGGAAAACAAATTCCAATGCGGACCATGATTTTATCCGTTAGTTTTTTGTCCATAATCTGCAATACCGCTTCGTTGTATGCAACGACAATTGAATGGTTTACCGTTTGGCGGGCTTTGTTGGCTATTTTATCAATCGTAGGGATTTTTGCAACGATAATTCCGATACTCCTTAAATACAATCCGACTTTCAATATGCCCATTTTGTATGGTATCGTGCAATTTATTCTTCAGGGGAGTAAGCAGTTGTACCAATATTTTGGAACGCAAATGACTAGTATTCACAATTGGACTTTTGGGATTTATTTTTTGAATGTCAATTTTTTGGTTGCGATACTTTTGGCTTGGATTTTTTATAAAAAGGATGTGGCGCCGATGAAAGGAGTTTTTCAATTTGATTGGAGAGGCTGGCTTATTTTACTTTTGTTTTTAGTTGTTATACTTTTTCTTTGTGCCGAAGGACAAA
>NZ_DASTTN010000135.1:0-6436 GCF_035760125.1 Flavobacterium sp. | reverse complement strand
CGAAATTGGTTTTAGTGACCACTTTCCAGTTTATGTTTATTTGATAAAAGAGAAAAAGTGAAGCTACAATTCAAAACGCTTTCCTTGTTCGGGGAATATGAGTTGTACACCTAAATCATTTTGTTTTTGCAATTGTTCTTTAATTTTTACAATGTTTTGACTTGGCGGTTTCAAGTGTGTAATGATAATTTTGAAGTTTTTCAAAGTTCCTTTTCCTACCAATTCTTCCAGCTTATGAAGTTCTTTCATTAAATGGTTGGGTGTTAAATGTCCAAATAATAAATTATCAAGTTGTTCATTTGGAAATGAAACTTCTATAAAAATCCCTTTTAATTGTTTGCTTTTAATTAAAGGAGTGATTGTTTTCCATAATTCACTTAGATCATTGCTTTTTTCAACTGAATCAGGGCCAGTATCACCCAAATACAAAATTGCATTATTCCCATTTTGGATTAAAAAAGCAGTACTTTCAAAAGGATTCACATGACTTAGCGGAAATGCTTTTACAGTCATTGTAGTATTATTGATTTTGGTTTCTTCTCCAATAACAAGAGTTTGGAAGTGATATTTTTTCAATTGAAAGCCAGGTCCTTCATCACCAAAATTTGCCCAAGTCTCTCCGTTGAAATAATGTTTTTCCATCATCTCCATGCATTTATTTGTTGCATAAACTGTTTTGGAAGAATCAGCAGGAGAGTTTATAATTAAGCCCGAAACGTGGTCCAAATGCGCGTGGGAAATGCAATATCCTTTGATATATTTTCGCAGTACTTCAGAAGGTGAAACGTTGAAGACTTTATTGGCTATGGCTTTTTCAATTCCAGCATTCAAGGTTCCAGCATCGAGACAGATATAATCGTGAGTATTTATTGGAGCTACTAAATAGGCCGAAAGATTTTTTTCGTCGATTCCACCTTTTGCACCCAACGGAACAACATCGAAAGCCGCTTTTTGAGCAAATAATGGAAGGGATATTAAAAACAAACCAATAAGAGAACGGTGAATAAATGTCATATTCGAAGGATATTATTTTAATATTTTATTTTAGTTTATAAAATTACTTCTTCTTTTTTTTTAAGGAAAGTCTTTTTTGCATAAAATTAGTCAACATAAGTAAAAACCTACCGACTAAAATTGATTTGTGGTCAAATAATGGTACTATATTAACTTTAACTTTGTATGAGTTATCGATTGTTTAATTATTGGTTTTTTCTACTCTAAAAGGGGGGCTTAATTGGCTTTATAAATTTTTTATATCCAGTTTATTGTATAATTTCGTGATTAAATAATATCTTTACAGAAAAAAATATAACAATTTTTAATAAAAAAGTTACAATGATAACAATTGCAGAACAATTTGGAATGAAAGAGGCATTAGCACAATTGGGTGTAAAAACCATAAATGAAGGAAGTTCGACAGGGATTAATCATTTTTCAAATGGAGCAATCCTAGAAAGTTTTTCGCCAGTAGATGGCAAATTAATTGCTTCTGTAAAAATGAGTACACCAGCAGATTACGAAAAAGTAATGCAAACTGCTACCGAAGCTTTCAAAACATTTCGATTGATGCCAGCACCACAACGTGGAGAAATTGTGCGTCAGTTTGGAGAGAAGCTGCGTCAAAATAAAGAAGCTTTAGGTAAATTGGTTTCTTATGAAATGGGTAAATCATTGCAAGAGGGATATGGTGAAGTACAAGAGATGATTGATATCTGTGATTTTGCAGTAGGATTATCACGTCAATTGCACGGATTAACGATGCACTCTGAGCGTCCAGGACATAGAATGTATGAGCAATACCATTCATTGGGAATTGTGGGAATCATTTCGGCTTTCAATTTTCCAGTAGCTGTTTGGGCTTGGAATACAGCATTGGCTTGGATTTGCGGTGATGTTTGCGTTTGGAAACCATCAGAGAAAACACCATTGTGCGGGATTGCATGTCAAAATATTATTGCTGAGGTAATTAGAGAAAACAACCTTCCAGAAGGAATTTCTTGTTTGATTAATGGAGATTATACAATAGGTCAATTAATGACTGCCGATAAACGTGTACCTTTGATTTCGGCTACAGGATCTACTCGTATGGGTAAAATTGTGGCACAAGATGTTGCAGGTCGTTTGGGTAGATCATTATTGGAATTAGGTGGTAACAATGCAATTATTGTAACTCCAGATGCCGATATTAAAATGACAGTTATCGGAGCTGTTTTTGGAGCAGTAGGGACTGCAGGACAAAGATGTACATCTACCCGTCGTTTGATTATTCACGAAAGTATTTATGATAAAGTGAAAGATGCTGTAGTATCTGCTTACGGACAATTGAGAATTGGAAATCCATTGGACGAGAAAAATCACGTTGGACCGTTAATTGACAAACAAGCAGTTGAAATGTATGCAAGTGCTTTAACTAAAGTTGTTGCCGAAGGAGGAAAAATTCTTGTTGAAGGAGGAGTGCTTTCTGGAGAAGGTTACGAAAGTGGTTGTTATGTAAAACCTGCTATTGCCGAAGCGCAAAATTCGTTTGAAATTGTACAACACGAAACTTTTGCTCCAGTTTTATATTTGATCAAATATTCTGGAACTGTTGAGAATGCAATCGATGTTCAAAATGGTGTTGTTCAAGGATTATCTTCAGCGATTATGACCAACAATTTACGTGAAGCAGAACACTTTTTATCTGTTGTAGGATCTGATTGTGGAATTGCCAATGTGAATATAGGAACTTCTGGAGCTGAAATCGGTGGTGCTTTTGGAGGAGAAAAAGAAACTGGTGGAGGTAGAGAATCTGGTTCTGATGCTTGGAAAGTTTACATGCGTCGTCAAACTAATACAATCAATTATACTACAAGTTTGCCTTTGGCACAAGGAATCAAATTTGATTTGTAGTTAATTTTAAGGCATAAAAAAAGTGGCTTGTTTTGGTAAACAAGCCACTTTTTATTTGTGATTTAGTCTAAATTAAACGAAGCGCCTAAACTAAAGGTAACTTGATTGTTTAAATGATCAAATACTTCGTTATCATCGCTGTATTTTGCAATTGGGAAGCCAAGTTCAGTAAAAACACCAAAGCCATCAGTAAAAAAGTAACGGCCGCCTAGGTGACCTCCAAAATTGTGCAATCCTAAGCTCAAACCTGGATAGATATCTAATTGTTCTACACCAATTACACTGCTTAAATTAGCATTAATTCTAAATTTTGCATCAAAACGATCTTGAAATTCTGGTTTTACGCTAACATAAGTGTTTTCGCCATAGATGCCTGAAAATTCATCTACTCCCAATAAATAAGAAGCTACAAATCCATAAGAGAAATTTTCACCAAGACCAAAATCAGCAGATGCTTGAATCCCAGAACCTCCGTCTTGAAAGTTTGCACCCACATTAAATTTAGCGTCGCCTTTTCCCTTAAAAGCCTGTTGTGCATTTGTTAAAGCAAAAGAAGCCAAAAACAAAAGTGTTATAATCTTTTTCATAAATAAAATAAGTAATAAATTTTCGGCAAATATAGTATTTAGATTTTATTTCGCCCTTTTTCATTGGGATATAAACTAGGCAGGGGTTCGCTTTGCCAAAATTCTTTAGTGTCAACATCTAAGATAGTCAAAGGACCTTTGAAGGCTGCGCTGGTGTCAATATTCCAGATATTGGCTTTTTGGACAGGAGTTGTTTTTCCTATGCGCGAGACAGGAGTATGACCAATATAAATTTCTTTGTACAGCGTAAATCGTTTGGGATAAAGCGAATGGTCTGGTTTTATATTCGGATCCAATGACAAAGCGGTTTCCCAAAGTGTTCGATCCCAATAAAACAATTTAGGAAAGTACTCGAAATTGACTCCATTCATATTGGTGAAACCCGCATGAATAAACATTCGATTTTGTTCGTCCAAGTAATAATCTTTTAAGGACTCCAAGAATTTTATATGCTTTTTTTTGGTTTCGCCGTCTACATTTAGGTAAGCCAAAACAGTAGCTTCTCCACCATGTTGGTACCATTGTTCATTGTCTTTGCTGTCCTTGAGCCATTCTCTTAGTAATTCATCATGATTGCCGCGAATGCAGATAACATCATGAGTTGTTTTCAGTTGTATCAAAAAATCAATGACTTGTGGAGATTGACTCCAACCATCTACATAATCTCCTAGGAAAATTAGTTTGTCTTTTGGACTTACGTTAGCCCTTTCAAAAATTTGATGCAAAGCTCTCAAACCACCATGTATATCACCAATAACTAATGTTCTCATTTATTCTCTATTTCTTCTTTTACAAAAATAAGGGAAAAGAAGTGTTGATTTGACGTTTTTTTGAAAGAGATGTTAGAAGTATCTTAATTAAAACGGTTTTAAGTTTTTATTAAGAATAAAACCGTCAAATTGCTATTTATATCCGTTGAATTCCAAGTTGATGCCGAATGATGGTATTGTATTTTTAATTACTTTTGAGTTTCAAAAAAATCATTGTTTTTGGTGATTGTATGCTGTAAGGAAATATTATAATTTTACTTAAAATTTTTAAAATGAATGCACTTCTCACTATATTGCTTTTAATGACCAATTTTATTTGTCAAGTTATTATTGATGTGGTTGCTTGGGTAGCAGGTTTGTTTAGCTAATTAAAGCAGATCAAATTGCAATAAGAAACTTCCTTATTGTACATCATATTTCATTTTCCTTAGAATTCGTAATGCTTCTTTAAACGAAAGATAGACCTGTGTAAAGGGTTTCAATAGCGTTTTGGCATCAATCAGTTTTTGTTTGGCATCTTCAAAGCCATTCAGATAACAAATCATAAAAGTGGAAGGCAAATGATCCAAATCTTTTCTTTCCCGCTCTGATAATTTGATGTTTTTTTCAAGTTTATTCAGGAGAGCCATATTCGAATTATAAATATGGTACAACATTTTTCTATTGTATTCGGGTGGTTCAAAAAGTATTTTTCGATCAATTTTATAATACCCATTATCGTGAAAATGGATTTTTTGTTCTTCTAGAGGATAATAACTGGTTCTGTCATTCAAGCCCAAAGGAACGTATTCAATAATTGTAAAGCTATCGTCATCATAGGTGATTTCAACTACATCTTGAGCCGAATAGAATAATTTAATTTGTTCATTAATCAGTTCAATATCAACTCTTGACAGAAAGGTTTTGTTTCTGGACTTTTTGGCAATTCCGGCCCAGCAAATAACAAACAACTCTTTGAAAACTTTATATTTTGGTGCCATATCTCTGTGGCGATAATTCATAAAATCAATCACCCCGTCAAGAGTGTATTCGATGCTATTTCTTGAATTATTTTCGATGCCAATTACTGTTTCCGTATTTTGGAAATTTTTCTCGAATTTACCTTCAATAGGCATCGTATTACTGCCTCGACGAATGAAAATACTGCTGGGGGGAATTGTGTGGATGCCTTTTTTGAAAGAGGAGATTTTGCTATTGGGTTTTATAGTTACGAGTCCAATTACTTTGTCTTTTGGCAAATTAGGGAAAGGGACATTTTCGTATTGAATTTTGGGCGGATTTTCAAGAAAAGCATTTACTAAATTCTGAATTCTGCTGTCATCAAAAAAATCGTCTCCTACAATTTGATTGTTCTCATCTTCAACCCCAACAACTATATAAGAATTATTGGTTGGATTTGAATTTGATAATGCACAAATGTGTTTCAAAAATTTAGCCTTTCCTTCTCTGGAATGCAAATTCAGCTGTCGCTTTTTATCATAAAAACTGCACTCATCATTGTGAGCCAATAGGTTTTTGATAAGAAGACGCTTGTTTATCATTTTTTCTAAATTTGCAATCTAAAATCATTATTTGCTTCCTAGCTTTTGTGAACTGGCGAAGCAATATTCAATAGTCTAAGCAACGTCATTTCCAGTACTCGCAGTCCAAAGTGAGAACCAATCCTGTAACTCCATTTCAATAGTGGTGGCTTGCATTAAATGAGATAGTCTGTTTTTGTCTGAAGTGCCACAAACGGGTAAAATACCTGCAGGATGTTTCAGTATCCAGGCCAATAAAATAATATCATTGGAGACATCATATTTGGATGCTAATTCATTTGCAACTTTCTGAATACGTATTGATTGCTCATCATCTTTTTTAAAAACGGTTCCAAGGGGTGACCAGCACATAGGGGTAATTCGGTTGGTTTGCATGTGATCCAAACTTCCATCAATCATTGGTTCCAAATGGGTAACAGAAAACTCAATTTGGTTATAGTTTATTTTGGTTTTTGTCTCAATTAAATTGCTTTGACTTGGTGTAAAATTAGAAACGCCAAAATCCAAAATCTTTCCTTCAATTTTTAACTTTTCAACCGCTTCTGCAATTTCAACCGCTTGCATTAATGGACTTGGTCGATGCAACAGTAAAAGATCCAAATAATCAGTTTTTAAATGCTGCAAAGACTGTTCTGCAGAGGCTATAATG
>NZ_DASTTN010000134.1:0-10355 GCF_035760125.1 Flavobacterium sp. | reverse complement strand
GAAAACAAACGCATCCGAATCAAATCTTTCATAAACGGATCAAAACCCGAGATCAAAACTATTTCAAATATCTTTTTATGTGCTAATTGGATGGAAAGAGAAACCTATGATTTCTTCGGAATCAATTTCATCGGACATCCACAGTTGAAACGTATTTTGAATATGGACGAGATGATTTCTTTCCCTATGCGAAAAGAATTCCCTATGGAAGACAGCGGAAGAACAGATAAAGATGACAGGTATTTTGGAAGAACAACAATCAACCAAGAGCTAAAAAAATAAATATAATTTTTCACATTAGATAAATGTCAGAACTATTATTACCACCAGAGCATCGCTATGCTAAAATAATCGAAGAGAGACACAATGAAGATGGAAGCGAGCTTTCTATTCTGAATTTAGGTCCTACACATCCTGCTACGCACGGTATTTTTCAAAATATCTTGTTGATGGATGGCGAAAAAATTCTTGATGCAGAACCAACCATTGGTTACATCCACAGAGCTTTTGAGAAAATTGCCGAAAATCGTCCTTTTTACCAAATCACTCCACTTACTGACAGAATGAACTATTGTTCATCTCCAATCAATAATATGGGATGGTGGATGACACTTGAAAAACTTCTAGATATCAAAGTCCCTAAAAGAGTTGATTATTTAAGAGTTATAGTAATGGAATTGGCTCGAATTACAGACCACTTAATCTGTAATTCAATCCTTGGAGTAGACACAGGTGCTTATACCGGTTTCCTTTATGTATTCCAATTTAGAGAAAAAGTATACGAAATCTACGAAGAAATTTGTGGAGCTCGTCTTACTACCAATATGGGAAGAATCGGTGGTTTCGAAAGAGACTGGTCACCAGAAGCTTTTAGAAAACTTGACGAATTCCTAAGAGATTTTCCAATTGCTTGGAAAGAATTTGAAAACTTATTCGAAAGAAATAGAATATTTATTGACCGTACCGTAAATGTAGGAGCAATATCTGCAGAGAAAGCAATGGCTTATGGATTTACAGGTCCAAATTTACGTGCTGCCGGAATTGATTACGATGTTCGTGTGGCTCAACCATACAGTTCATACGAAGATTTCGATTTCATCGTTCCAGTAGGAAAATCGGGAGATACTTATGACCGTTTTTGCGTTCGAAATGCTGAAGTTTGGGAAAGTTTAAGCATTATCCGTCAAGCTTTGGACAAAATGCCGGAAGGAAATGAATACCATGCCGATGTTCCTGAATATTACCTTCCTCCAAAAGAAGATGTTTACACTAATATGGAATCTTTGATATACCATTTCAAAATTGTAATGGGTGAAGTTCCTGTTCCAGTTGCCGAAATTTACCATCCTGTTGAAGGTGGAAATGGAGAAATTGGTTTTTATTTGGTTACAGACGGAAGCAGAACTCCTTATAGATTACACTTCAGAAGACCTTGCTTTATTTATTATCAAGCCTATCCAGACATGATTAAAGGTTCAATGTTATCTGATGCCATTGTTATTTTATCAAGTTTAAATGTTATTGCTGGAGAATTAGACGCATAAATTATGGTACACACACATTACAAACAAGAAATAAACATGACCGAAGCATTGATGTCTCGCATCAATGAATTAATCAGTCATTATCCTGAAGACAAAAGAAAATCAGCTTTACTTCCCGTTTTACACGAAGTTCAAGACGCTCACGACAATTGGTTGAGTATTGAATTACAAGATAAAGTTGCCGAAATTTTACAAATCAAACCTATCGAAGTGTATGAAGTCGTTACTTTTTACACCATGTATAATCAAAGACCTATTGGCAAATACATGTTTGAATTTTGCCAAACTTCACCTTGTTGTTTAAACGGCGTAGAGGATTTAATGGATTATACCTGTGAAAAATTAGGTGTTCAAGTGGGAGAACCTACTGCAGACGGTCTTTTTGAAGTAAGAGGAGTTGAATGTTTAGGTGCTTGTGGTTATGCTCCGATGATGCAGTTGGGAGATTTTTACAAAGAACATTTGAACAAAGAAAAAATCGACCAATTGATTGCCGATTGTAAAGAGGATAAAATAATATTACACGATAAATAAGATGTCACAAAAAATATTATTAGATAAAATCAATATTCCCGGGATTAAAACTTATGAAGTATATCGCCAAAACGGTGGTTATGCTTCGGTAGAAAAAGCTTTAAAAACCTTAACTCCAGACGAAGTTGTAGAAGAAGTAAAAACTTCTGGATTACGTGGTCGTGGTGGTGCTGGTTTCCCTGCCGGAATGAAATGGAGTTTTATTGATAAAAAATCAGGAAAACCAAGACATTTGGTTTGCAATGCCGATGAATCTGAACCAGGAACTTTCAAAGATCGTTATTTGATGGAATTCATTCCTCACTTACTGATTGAAGGAATGATTACTTCCAGTTATGCATTGGGTGCTAACCTTTCGTATATCTACATTCGTGGAGAATACATGTGGGTGTTCAAAATATTGGAAAGAGCCATTGCCGAAGCAAAAGCAGCAGGTTTTTTAGGAAAAAATATACTTGGTTCTGGATATGATTTAGAATTACATGTTCATTGTGGTGCCGGAGCTTACATCTGTGGTGAAGAAACTGCTTTGATTGAATCATTGGAAGGAAAAAGAGGTAATCCTCGTATTAAACCACCATTCCCTGCCGTATCTGGACTTTGGGCAAACCCAACCGTGGTAAATAACGTAGAAACTATCGCAGCTGTGCCATGGATTGTAAACAATTCGGGGGCTGATTATGCCAAAATTGGTATCGGTAGATCTACGGGAACCAAATTAATCTCTGCTTCAGGGCACATCAAAAATCCTGGAGTTTACGAAATTGAATTAGGATTAAGCGTTTATGAATTTATGAACTCCGATGAATATCTTGGCGGAATGAGTTCTGACCGTCCTTTGAAAGCATTTGTGCCTGGAGGAAGTTCAGTTCCTGTTTTACCGGCACATTTAATCTATAAAACAGCAGCTGGTGAAGATCGTTTGATGTCTTATGAATCTTTAAGTGATGGTGGTTTTGCCACTGGATCTATGTTGGGTTCAGGAGGATTTATCGTTTACAACGACACCTCTTGTATTGTTCGTAATACTTGGAATTTCTCTCGTTTTTATCACCATGAAAGTTGTGGTCAATGTACTCCATGTAGAGAAGGTACTGGTTGGATGGAAAAAGTATTGCATAGAATCGAAAACGGACACGGACGTGAAGAAGATATCGACTTGTTGTTGAGTATTCAAAGCAAAATTGAAGGAAACACTATCTGTCCTCTTGGTGATGCAGCAGCTTGGCCAGTAGCAGCAGCTATTCGTCACTTTAGAGATGAGTTTGAATACCACATTCGTTTTCCAGAAAAAATAAAAAACAGAGACCATTTTGTTGCAGAACCTTTTGAAAAAGTGAAGCACCTAGTTTCTAAAGTAATAGTATAAAGAAAGAATTTCAGACAATGAAAGTAACCATAGACGGTCAAGAAATTGAAGTAGAAGCAGGAACAACGATCTTGCAGGCTGCGCGTATGATTGGTGGAGAAGTTGTTCCGCCAGCGATGTGCTATTATTCTAAATTAAAAGGGAGCGGTGGAAAATGCCGTTGTTGTTTGGTGGATGTAACCAAAGGTAGTGATGCTGACCCAAGACCAATGCCAAAATTAATGGCATCTTGCGTAACAGGCTGTCAAGACGGAATGGAAATTGCCAGTAAAGCATCTCCAAGAGTAGAGGAAGCCAGAAAAGCAGTAACGGAATTTTTGTTAATCAATCACCCGCTAGATTGTCCAATTTGCGATCAAGCCGGAGAATGCGATTTGCAAAACTTAAGCTTCGAACACGGAAAATCAGCATCCCGTTTTATTGAAGAAAAAAGAACTTTTGAACCTGAAGACATCGGTCCGAACATTCAATTGCACATGAATCGTTGTATTTTATGTCAAAGATGTGTACAAGTTGCGGATCAATTGACAGACGATCGTGTTCATGGAGTAATGGATCGTGGTGATCATGCTAATATCTCTACTTGTATTTCAAAAGCTATAACTAATGAGTTTTCTGGAAACATGATTGATGTATGTCCAGTAGGTGCTTTGACTGATAAAACGTTTAGATTCAAATCAAGAGTTTGGTTCAACAAGCCGTACAATGCGCATAGAGAATGTACAACTCCTGGATGTTGCGGAAAAACAACTGTTTGGATGTTTGGAAACGAAATCCAACGTGTTACAGGTCGTAAAGATGAGTTTCATGAAGTAGAAGAGTTCATTTGCAACACTTGTCGTTTTGACAAAAAAGAAGTTTCTGACTGGGTAATTGAAGGACCACGCGAGTTTGAAAAAGATTCAGTTATCAATCAAAATAACTATACTCAAAAATTAGAAAAAGTAGAAATTGCTACTGAGAAAAATATTCTTTTGGGTAGAGACCAAGACAGAAAAAAAATAAGCATGGCTTCAAATCCATTGGACACTAACACTCAAAAATCTTAAAAAATGGAAAGTACATTTGTTATAGAAAAAAGTGTTGTTATTGTAGTGGTTTTTGCGCTTACCATGCTAATGGCCATGTATTCCACATGGGCAGAACGTAAAGTAGCCGCCTGGCTGCAAGACAGAATCGGACCAAACAGAGCAGGACCATTGGGATTATTCCAACCGCTTGCCGATGGTTTGAAATTGTTCTCGAAGGAAGAATTTGAACCAAACACACCTAATAAATTTTTATTTTTTGTAGGTCCCGGAATTGCAATGGCTACAGCCTTGATGACCAGTGCCGTTATTCCATGGGGAGATAAATTACACTTGTTTGGGAGAGATATTTTATTGCAAGCCACTGATGTAAATGTTGCCATATTGTATGTTTTTGGAGTTGTTTCTCTAGGAGTATACGGAATCATGATTGGTGGATGGGCTTCTAACAATAAGTTCTCTTTGATGAGTGCTATTAGAGCTGCCTCACAAATGGTTTCTTATGAAGTAGCAATGGGATTATCCATAATCGCTTTGATTATGATGACAGGAACTTTAAGCCTAAGAGAAATTTCATTACAGCAATCGGAATGGCATTGGAATGTACTGTATCAGCCGCTAACATTTTTAATTTTCTTGATTTGTTCTTTTGCAGAATTAAACAGAACGCCTTTTGATTTGGCGGAATGTGAATCGGAATTAATTGGTGGATACCACACAGAATATTCCTCTATGAAAATGGGATTCTATTTATTTGCCGAATATGCAAATATGTTTGTTTCCTCTACTATTTTGGCTGTTTTGTTTTTTGGCGGATACAATTATCCTGGAATGGGATGGGTATTGGAAAACTGGGGAGTAAATATTGCCAACGTGTTAGGAATGGCTGCGCTTTTTATTAAATTATGTGGTTTTATTTTCTTTATCATGTGGGTTCGTTGGACTATCCCGAGATTTAGATATGACCAATTGATGCATTTGGGATGGAGAATTTTGATTCCGCTTGCAATTGTAAATATTATGATTACTGGAGTTGTGCTTTTGAGAAGTGAAATAGCTACTTATTTAGGATTTTAATAGAACAAAACACGATGTTAACGGGGACTAGCCCTGATAGAAGTGGAAATCCTTTTATGTTTTTCTTTAAAACATAAAAGATTGCAACGGATAGCAGGATTAGCTACAAATAAAAAATATAAAATGTCAATAGAAACTATATCCTTATCGGGAAGAAAAAAAATGGTCTCCAACAAGGAGATGACTTTTTTGGAACGCATGTATCTGATTGCGATTGTAAAAGGTTTGATCATCACACTGAAGCATTTATTCAGAAAAAAAGCAACGATTCAATATCCTGAACAAGTTCGTCACATGAGCCCTGTGTACCGTGGACAGCACATGCTGAAACGCGATGAACAAGGTAGAGAAAATTGTACTGCTTGTGGTTTATGCGCTTTGTCTTGCCCTGCTGAGGCCATAACAATGAAAGCAGGTGAGCGTAAAGCTGACGAAATGCATTTGTACAGAGAGGAAAAATATGCCGAGATATACGAAATCAATATGTTAAGATGTATTTTTTGCGGACTTTGTGAAGAAGCCTGTCCAAAAGACGCTATTTATTTGACTATATCTAAGGAATTGGTTCCTGCTAGTTATGATAGAGAAGATTTCATTTTTGGAAAAGATAAACTGGTTATGCCACTAGAAATGGCTTTGAAAAACACTCAACTTAAAAACGCTAACTAATGTCAACAGTACTTATTCTATTTTGCGTATTGTCTGCAATTACATTGCTAACAGCATTTTTAACTATTTTTAGCAGAAATCCAATACACAGTGCTATTTACTTAGTGATTTGTTTTTTCTCTATAGCTGGACATTATTTATTATTGAACGCCCAGTTTCTGGCCATTGTACACATCATTGTCTATTCTGGAGCTATCATGATTTTATTACTGTTTACCATAATGTTAATGAATCTTAATGAAGCCGATGAAGTTCACAAACCAAGATTTACGAGATTAGGTGCAATTGTTTCCTTTTGTTTAGTTTGTTTGGTTTTGATAAAAATCTTTATTGATTCTAAACCTATTGTAGAATACGATTATACGGGCGAGGATTACCAATCGATAAAAGTACTAGGAAAAGCATTATTGAACGAATATATGGTGCCTTTTGAATTTGCTTCTATTTTGTTATTGGTAGCAATGATTGGATCTGTATTATTGTCTAAAAAAGAAAAATTAGAAAAATAATGAACAATATTTTAACTCAAATTGGTATAGAGAACTATATCTTCCTGTGTGTAACACTATTTTGTATTGGAATTTTTGGGGTTTTATACAGACGAAATGCAATCATTGTGTTTATGTCTATTGAAATCATGCTGAATGCCGTTAACTTATTGTTTGTGGCCTTCTCTACTTATCACCAAGACGCACAAGGACAAGTATTCGTATTTTTCTCCATGGCGGTAGCGGCGGCGGAAGTTGCAGTAGGACTAGCCATATTAGTTTCGATATTTAGAAATATTGGATCAATTAGCATCGATAATTTAAAAAACTTAAAAGGATAAATGGCAATGGATACCAATTTAGCTTTAGTCTTACTATTAACTCCTTTTTTAGGATTTTTAATTAATGTTTTCTTCGGAAAAAGTTTAGGAAAATCTGTTTCAGGAATCATCGGAACACTTTCAGTAGTGATTTCGTTTATTGTTACTATTTCCTTTTTTCTACAAATCAATCAAACGAAACAAGCTATAACAATTCAATTATTTGATTGGATTCAGATTAGTAATTTTAATGTGAGTTTTGGTTTTTTACTGGATCAATTATCTGTTTTATGGTTATTGTTTGTAACTGGAATTGGTTCGTTGATTCATTTATACTCCATCAGCTATATACATGATGACGAAAAAATGCATTCTTTCTTTGCATATTTGAATCTCTTTATTTTCTTCATGATTACCCTTGTAGTTGGAAGCAACTTATTGGTAATGTTCATTGGTTGGGAAGGAGTTGGACTTTGTTCTTACTTATTAATTGGATTTTGGTATAAGAACCAAGATTATAATGATGCCGCAAAAAAAGCCTTTATCATGAACCGTATCGGGGATTTAGGATTACTAATCGGGATATTTATCTTAGGAAGCTTATTCTCCACTTTGGATTTTGCCACTTTGAAAACAGCTATTGCTGGAGCCTCAAATGTAGATACGCTTTGGTTAAGCATTGCTGCTTTGGCTTTGTTTATTGGAGCTTGTGGAAAATCTGCTCAAATTCCTTTATATACTTGGTTGCCTGATGCAATGGCTGGACCTACACCTGTTTCGGCATTGATTCACGCCGCAACGATGGTTACTGCAGGTATTTTTATGGTATCAAGAATGCATTTCTTATTCGACTTAACACCGGAAGTACAAACAATAATTGCCATAATAGGAGGTGTAACTTCATTGGTTGCAGCAACTATTGGTTTAGTTCAAAATGATATTAAAAAAGTACTGGCCTACTCTACTGTTTCTCAATTGGGATTAATGTTTTTGGCTTTAGGTTTTGGTGCTTATGAAGTAGCCATATTTCACGTAATCACTCACGCTTTCTTTAAAGCTTGTTTATTCTTAGGTTCTGGATCTGTAATTCATGGTTTGCATGGAGAACAGGATATGCGTAAAATGGGTGGATTGAAAAAAGCGATGCCAATCACTTTTTGGACAATGCTTATTTCATCATTAGCAATTTCTGGAGTTCCTTTATTTTCAGGTTTCTTTTCTAAGGATGAAATTTTGATGACTGCATTCCATCATAACATTCCACTTTGGGTTGTTGCCTCCGTTGCTTCGATAATGACTGCTTTCTATATGTTCCGATTAATGTTCCTAACTTTCTTTAATGATTTTAGAGGAACTGAAGAGCAAAAACATCATTTACACGAAAGCCCAGCTTTAATAACATTCCCTTTAATCATTTTGGCTATTTTGGCAACTATTGGAGGAGCAATCAGTTTGCCTGGTAATAGTTGGTTGAATGAATATTTAGCACCTCTTTTTGCAAAAGCGACATCAGAAGAACATGGTTTGGGAACCACTGAATACATCTTAATGGCGATTGCCGTTGTTGGTGGATTCGTTGGAATTGGTATTGCTTATGCTAAATACATCAAACAAAATACAGTACCGAGTGAGGATGCTGAAATAACTGGATTATCAAAAGTACTTTACAATAAATACTATGTTGACGAAATATATGATTCATTATTTGTAGCTCCAATAAACAGTTTGTCAAAAATCTTTAGGGACTATGTAGAAACTGGGATTTCTTCTGTAGTCTTTGGATTAGGAAAAGTTGCCAGTGAACTTAGTTACCAAGGTAAAAAATTGCAGAATGGAAGTGTTGGACTATACCTATTTGCTTTTGTTTTAGGCATGTGTGCCATTGTTTCATTTTTATTTCTAGCTCAATAATTATATACTATGAATGTATCTCTAATATTAATCATCCTTTTAGTTGGCGCATTTGCAACCTATTTAGCTGGTGACAAGCTCGCTTCAAAAGTGGCATTGTTTTTCGGGTTAGCTTCATTGGGTTGCTCAATTGTTTTGTTAAATCATTTTAATTTAGGTGAAAACATCAGCTACATCAGCCAATGGATAACATTACCTAAAGTTTCATTTGCATTAAAAGCAGATGGTTTGTCTTTGGCTATGATTTTATTGACAACTGCCTTGACTGCCATTATAATCTTGTCTTCTTTTGGCAATGATTTCAAAAATTCAAAAGCGATTTATTCCCTTATATTGTTTATGTCATTTGCAATGACAGGAACTTTCTTGGCAAGTGATGGTCTATTGTACTATATCTTTTGGGAATTGTCATTAATACCTATTTACTTTATTGCTTTAATTTGGGGTAATGGGGATGCCGAAGAACGTAAAAAAGCAGTAGTTAAGTTCTTCATCTATACTCTTGCAGGTTCTTTATTTATGCTTGTTGCTTTTGTTTATATGTATCAAAAAGCTGGAAGCTTCCTAATTGAGGATTTATATAAATTAGACTTAACCATAAATGAACAAAAATGGATTTTTACGGCTTTCTTCTTGGCGTATGCGATTAAGATTCCTTTAATTCCTTTTCATACTTGGCAGGCAAATGTTTACCAAAAAGCTCCAACTCTTGGAACTATGCTTTTATCTGGTATAATGCTTAAAATGGGATTGTATAGTCTTATCCGTTGGCAATTGCCTTTGACCCCGTTAGCAGCCAAAGAATACATGTACATATTCATCGGAGTAGGTATTGCTGGTGTTATTTATGGTTCTATTGTTGCATTGAGACAAAAAGATTTAAAAAAACTATTGGCTTATTCTTCCCTTGCTCACGTTGGATTAATTGCTGCCGGAACTTATGCTTTAAACCTTGATGGTTTTAGGGGTGCCGTTTTACAAATGATTGCCCACGGTTTTGTGGTAGTTGGATTATTTTTTGCAGCTGAAATCATTTTTAGAAGATACGAAACGAGACTAATCTCAGAAATGGGTGGCATTCGTTACCAATCACCAAAATTCACTTCAATGTTTTTAATTTTGGTATTGGCTTCTGTGGCTTTGCCAACAACTTTTAACTTCATTGGGGAATTTACAGTATTATACAGCCTTTCTCAAATAAATATCTGGTTTGCCTTATTGGGAGGAACTACAATCATTTTGGGAGCTTATTATATGTTGAAAATGTTCCAACATGTAATGCTAGGGGAAACTAATACAAAACTTTTTACCGACATCACTTTTTCTGAAGGTTTGACAATGATAATTATTATTGCGGTTTTATTTTTCTTTGGGTTATATCCAAAACCAATCAACGATTTGATAACACCAAGTCT
>NZ_DASTTN010000133.1:0-3645 GCF_035760125.1 Flavobacterium sp. | reverse complement strand
CTGCACCATTTTGGATACACTCAAGAGCTTCTTCCATTTTTTTTTCCAAAGAGGATTTCCCTTCCGGAAAGTCAATCACGGTTCCAATTAACACTTTTGATTGTGCTGCAACAATCATTCTTTTTGCCAAAGCAACCCTATTAGGACGGATCATTATCAATTTAAAACCTTCGTCTATAGCCTCTTGAATAAAACCCTGAGCTACAATAATATTCTCACTTTCACTCAAACAAGCTTGAGCATCAGTTTTCAAATACGTAGAATCCAAATAACCCTTAATGTTCATCTTTAGCATTTAAGAAGTTAAACGCTGTAAAATTACATTATTCGAACGATATGACCTCAATGGTATATCGCACAAAATAAAAAAACCCACCGAAGTGGGTATTATTTTTTTAATATTGAATTTAAAATATTGTGTTTATTGCAAATCACAACAACAAAAACAGCTAATAACGTTCCTATTGTATTCGCCAGAACATCAAACACATCAGCACTTCTGGTTGTTGTTATTAGACTTTGTAATATTTCTATTGTTATTCCAAAAACAAATGAAAACACAACCGAATATAACAAAGGCTTCAATATCGTTCCGATTTGCAAGTGTCTACTAAAAACCAAAAACCAAACAAAAGTGAAGACTAAATGAAAAAAAACATGAACACATTTATCTAGATTTGGAATATTTATGACTGGAATTTCATTTGAGTTAACTAAACAAAAATAACTAACAATCCCTGTCCATAGTAAAGCAACCAAAAACAAAAGATATTTAGGCACCTATAAGTTCTTTATATGCTTCACTTGAAAGCAATTCTTCAACTTCTGACGGATTAGAAATTTTCACTTTAATCATCCATCCAGCACCATAAGGATCTGCATTTACACTTTCTGGATTACTTTCCAAAGCATCATTGAATGCAATAATTTCTCCAGACAAAGGAAGAAACAAATCAGATACTGTTTTTACAGCTTCAACCGTTCCAAAAACTTCGTCTCTATCTAAAGTTTGATCCAATGTTTCAACTTCAACATATACAATATCTCCTAATTCCTTTTGTGCAAAATGAGTGATTCCCACTGTAGCAACATCTCCTTCAAGACTAACCCATTCGTGATCTTTTGTGTACTTTAAATTTGCTGGTATGCTCATAAAATGATAATTGATAATTAATACTAATTTTTTGTACAAATGTAACAATCTTATGCACAATTATGGTTTAGATTTTCAAAAATTAATTTCCAAAACTATAACGGAAAGTAAATCCTGAACTAATATTCGTTAGTGGAAACGAAGTTGAAATAACCGGTTTAGAGAAAGAGTGATTGTAATAAAAAATTATGGTTAAGTTTTTACTCAAAGAATAATCAGCTGTAGTATTCAATGTCCATATATTTTGTCCTCCACCCAACTGATTATTATCGTAATCTAAATAACGAACAATAGTTTGGTTGTCTCTATAAGTCAAATCAACCTTAATATTAATATCACTTTTTATGACACCCATTGGATTATCCGCCAATCTGGAAGAGAAAGTAACATCCTTTATACGATATCCTAAGCCTACCACGTATTCAACTCCATGAACTTCGGTTAATAAATTATTATCAAAACTCATAGACAAAGCCCTATCCTTATTAATTTGCGTCAATAATTTGAAAGAATTTTTCAATTCAAAATCAACTCTCAATAACGGATTAAATTGTTCAACCAAAGTAACATTTGACATAATGATAGGATTATAAAAATTCCCGCTATCATCAACGCCATTAGGGTTCTTTGTATAATTAAAATTCGACCTGAAAGAATTTACCGTATAAGACGCTCTATAGTTTTGTTGCAAAGAAAAACGTTTGAACGTTTTCTTGAAAAAACCATATCTCATCAATCCTGTGTATTTGATAGCCCAGTTAGGCAATGGAAAACTTTTGAAAATATCAAATGAAACATGATCAGCACTTGTACCAGAATAAGCAGCCAAAAATGCAGGCAATAAAACTGCCTGATTTGAACTGGAGTATCCAATAGGATATCCTTTCGAATCAAGACTTGCTGGATTATTAATATCAATTCCTCTTTCGGTTGCTAATCTATTGGCAACAATAAGCCTGTTCTTTCTAAACTGATCAAAAGCTGTAGATCGAACTTCATTACTAGTAGAAAAAGAGGTTCCTATCAATACTGTCGAAATAGAAAAAATACCATAATTATATGGAGATCTTGGATTGTACCCCCCATCTGCACCCACGTCATACTGTTCTGAAAAATTCTCGGAATATGAACGATCACCAAGCAAATCAATTTTTAAATCCGGTGTTAACTCCAAATTGGCAGAACCTTTAAACTCTTGTTTTTTGACTTTGGTATAGTTCTGATTGAATTCTTGATAATTGGTTAACCAACCATTTTTAGCAGCTTCATATCGCACATCATTTTGACTACCAAAAACAAAACCCAAAGTAGGCTTAGAAGATCCAAAGAATCCAACACTTGGGATATACCCTGGCAGAACAGTTCCTTGGTTGTCATTAAAACTAAGATTGATATTTTTTATGCTGGTCAATATACCTTTCAATCCATCTATAAACTGATTTTGGTTAATCTTTTTTAATGGATCTGTTTTCACTACTTTTTCGCCTGGCTTTGGCGCTGTAACGGGCTTTGGTTTATTTGCTGAGCTTTTAGAAATCCCTATATACTTATACAAGGTTTCCATATTGAATGTAGTGTTAAAATTAGTAGTTCTGGCATTCTGTACCGTATTCCCCAAATCATAAATCAAATCTCCACTTGGAACTTTACTCAATGCTTCGGAAGATTGTTGCCAGCTATAATCACCCGTATAAGAATAATTAGCCTTTATAAAACTTAAAACAGGAATTTTATCAAAAGGAATTTCATAATTCAAAATGAACTGTTGCATATGAAAATTGGCAGTTCCTGTATCGAAGTAGCCATCCCAAATAGTCACATCATTCATAGGTTGATCATTGGCATCCAAATAATTCTTCACTAAGTTTCTCGAAGCCGCTGTATAATTTATTTTTAATGATTTTGTCAAATTAAAATTAAAGCCATATTGGTAGTTAAACCCAAAATTCCTTCTGTATAATGGTTCGAAACCAATACCTATATCTTCTACTTGTCTAAATTGCTGTTCATTACTTTGTCTAACTACATTGGTATTAAAAGTAATATTTGAAGGCAAATAATTAAAATTAAAATCTTTCAAAAATTTCCAATAACTGCTTTTTGATACGAACTTAGTTTTTTCAAAAGGTTCAATTGGTTTTGGCTGAAATGCAAAAGCATAATCAACAGTAGTTCTAGATTGTTGATCCACATTCTTTTCAATTTCGAAATCGTGACGTTCAACTTCATTATAATATTGAGAAAAAGTGAAGTTTTCAGCATCATATGGCATAGGTTTCTTTTCAGCACTTCTTTCTTTTCGCACTCCAATCAAATTGATACTTTTTCTCTTGGTATAATCAATTGCTTGATCCAATTTACTTTTTCTTTCGGCATCGGTATCGGCATCATCCAAAACTTGTTTCAGTTTTATATCCTCATAAAAAGGATCATATTCTGGTTTAATGACTTCTTCTCCAATAGAATAATTAAAAGGCACATTAACTCCCCAT
>NZ_DASTTN010000132.1:0-7789 GCF_035760125.1 Flavobacterium sp. | reverse complement strand
TGTTCATTTTGGCCCAACCCTTGATTTTGTTACCGATAAAAATTTCAATGCAGATGCCAATGTGGATATGGCTTTTGTTTTGGGTTTGGGTTTCAATATTACGCCTAATTTTGGTATTGAAGGAAGGGTTAAAAAAGGAATCATTCCAGTTGTTGATTTTGACGAAAACCATACCAATGTGGTATTTTCGATAGGGGGAACTTATACTTTTGATGTAAAATAAAGCTATGTTATTAAAAGATTTTTATAAAATAATATCATTGGAAAACACTGCCGATTCTAAATATAAGGCAGTTATTTTAATCAATGAGGAACACGATGTTTTCAAAGGACATTTTCCCGGAAACCCAATAATGCCGGGAGTTTGTATGATGCAAATCATAAAAGAACTGACAGAGCAAATTACTGACAGTTCTTTGTTTATGCAATCATTATCGAACGTGAAATTTATGGCGTTGATTAATCCGTTTCAAACTCCGAAATTGCTTTTGGAATTGGATGTTACCACAAGTGGGGACAATTTGGTTAAAGTTAAAAATGTAAGCTATTTTGATGAAACTATTGCTTTGAAATTGAGCAGTGTTTACAGAAAAGTTTAAATTAATGCGTATTAATTTTTTAATTTTACCTAAATGAAAACAACCTTTTTAGCCTTTTTTTTATTTCTTTTGAGTGGCCCTTCCATTACTGAAATAAGGAAATTGTATGCTACTGCCAACAATTCAGAGAGTAACGCTAAAGAGTTTGCTGCAAAGCTGAATGAGGTTAGTAAAGAGGATAATAAAACCTTGGTAGCCTACAAAGGCGCTTCATTGGCTATTCTTTCAAAACTGGAAAAGAAAGGATCAGATAAATCCAAAAAATTCAAAGAAGGTTCGAGCTTAATCGAGTATGCAATTGCTAACGAACCCAATTCAATAGAAATAAGAATGATTCGATTGAGTATTCAGGAAAATGTTCCAAAAATTGTTAATTATAGAGGGAATAAAAAAGAAGACAAGAAATTTTTATTGGACCATTATAAGGAACAAACTGGGGCATTGAAAACGTATATTGGGGATTTTATTTCGCAATCCAAAAGTTTTTCCGAGGCTGAAAAGCAATTGGTAAAATAGTTAATAAAAATAGAGTTAATGCATACAAGTTTTCCGGTAACAGAGCGAATGGAACAATACAAAGTTTGTGTTGTTGTACCCACGTATAATAATCACAAAACCTTAAAGCGAGTTTTGGATTCCGTTTTGCAATATACTTCCAATGTTATTGTGGTCAATGACGGTTCTACTGACACCACTAGCCAGATTCTGGAGTCTTATTCCCATTTGGTTCAAATTCACCATTCCAAAAATAGAGGGAAAGGAATGGCGATACGTAATGGTTTCAAAAAGGCATTAGAATTAGATTTTAATTATGCCATTACCATAGATTCTGACGGGCAACATTTTGCTTCGGATATTACCGGTTTTATTGATGCACTAGAAAATGAGACCGATGTTCTCTTGATAGGAAGTCGAAATATGACTCAGGAAAACGTTCCTAAAAAAAGTAGTTTCGGAAATAAATTTTCTAATTTTTGGTTCTGGTTTGAAACCGGAAATAAGCTCGAAGATACCCAATCAGGTTTTAGAATGTACCCTTTAAGAAAAATTCCGAAGCATTATTTTACCAATAAATTTGAGTTTGAAATTGAAGTTATTGTGCGTTCTGCCTGGAAAGGTATTCCGGTCAAAAACATTCCGGTTCAGGTTTTGTATGATCCGGAAGAGAGGGTTTCCCATTTTAGGCCTTTCAAAGATTTTACGAGAATCAGTATTCTCAATACCGTTTTGGTAACCATTGCCTTGATTTATATTAAGCCGAGAGATTTTTATCGGAAACTAAAAAAAAAAGGACTTAAGAAATTTTTTCTGGAAAATGTTTTGGAAAGCAGTGATTCGAATGCCCGAAAAGCTTTTTCAATAGCACTAGGGGTTTTCATTGGAATTTGTCCTTTTTGGGGATTCCAAACTATCCTTGTCTTGTCTTTGGCGGTTTTGTTGAAGCTGAATAAAGCCATTGCTTTTGCCTTTTCCAATATCAGTTTTCCGCCTTTGATTCCTTTTGTTATTTATGGATCGCTGAAAGTAGGCAGTTTTTTTGTCACTAGCGATAAATCGTTGATTTTGAATACGGATATGACTTTTGCTGATATTCAAAAAAATATAGCTCAATATGTTGTTGGAAGTTTTATTTTGGCAACTTTTATGGCTGTTCTATTTGGTTTTACAAGTTATTTGCTATTATCTTTAGTTGGTAATTATAAAAACAAAAAATAGCCTATGCGCAATTTTCTTTACGATTTATATGTATTTATGACCAAGCGGAAATTCCTTTCGGCAGGTATAGTAATTGCTATGGCTTTGTTTTTGGGTTTCTTTGCTTCCAAAATAACGTTTCAGGAAAATATAAATCAATTGATTCCTTCCAATGATAAATCGGGAGTGACTTCAAAAGTATTGGATCAGGTTAATTTTGCCGATAAAATCACTATCATTATTTCCAGTAAAAGGAATGGTTCACCTGAGAATTTGACGGAATACGCCAATGCTTTTATTGATAGTTTGAATGTTAACTGCAAGCCATTTGTAGCCAAAGTGCAGGGCAAGATTGAAGAAGAAAACATTCAGGAGACATTTGATTTTGTGTATGCTAATTTGCCTCTTTTTTTGGATCAAAAGGATTATGCATTAATTCAAAATAAATTGCAAAAGGACAGCATAGCCAATAGTGTTGCTTCGGGTTATAAATCTATAATTTCTCCAGCGGGATTGGTTTCCAAAGATTTTATCCTTCGCGATCCGCTTGGGATTTCGTTTATCGCTTTGAAGAAATTACAACAACTGAGTGTTGGCTATGATTTTGCAATTGAAAACGGATTCATATTGAGTAAAGACAAACAGAATTTATTGCTTTTTTTGACTCCCAAGTTGCAAACTAATGAAACAGATAAGAACACCATTTTTATTCATAATCTGGAAAAGATAAGAGCCAGTCTGAACGGGCAATTCAAAGGCAAAGTAGAGATGACTTATTTTGGCGCGACACCGGTTGCTGTTGCCAATGCAACCCAAATCAAATCCGATGTGCAAAACACTTCTATTGTTGCGGGAGTGACATTGATTTTGATATTGGCTTTTTTCTACAGAAACCTGTCCACACCAATAATTATTTTTATACCGTCTTTGTTTGGAGCTCTTTTTGCTTTGGCGGTTTTGTATTTCTGTAAAGGTTGCATTTCTGCTATTTCTTTGGGTATAAGTTCCATTTTATTGGGTGAAACCACAGATTATTCCATTTATGTTTTAACGCATTTGAGGAATAAGAAAGATGTAAAATTACTGTACAGGGACATTACCAAACCTTTGTTGCTCTGCGGTGTTACAACATCCATCACTTTTTTGTGTTTGTTTTTTATCAAATCGGAAGCTTTGCAGGATTTAGGAATTTTTGCGGGTCTGAGTGTGTTTTCAACTTCGGTTTTTTCTTTGGTTTTAATGCCGATTTTGTACAAATCAAAGGCACAATTATTTGTTCCAAAGGCCAACGTCATCGACAAACTGGGTAGTTATTCTTATCATAAAAATAAATTTTTGATTGGGGCAATGCTCTTGTTGTTGGTTATTTCTCTTTTTACCTATTCTAAGGTTACTTTCAATAATGATCTTTCGGCATTAAATTTTATGACTCCCAAATTGAAAATGGCGGAGAGACAATTGGATCATATTGCCAACAGTGATTCGTCCAAATCCATTTATTTGGCCACTTACGGGAAAAGTTATGATGAAGTTGTCGCTAATAATAATCAACTTTTCGAGGCATTGCAAAAGGACAAAAAAGATAAGGGAATTTTGAATTTCAGTTCCATTGGAGGCATTGTTTTTTCTACTGAAGTTCAAAAACAAAAAATTGAGGAATGGAATACTTTTTGGAGTTCCCAAAAAAAATCAAGTCTGACTCAAGCATTAATCAACGAAGGAAATCAATATGGTTTTAAAGCGACTACCTTTGATGGGTTTTATGAATTATTGGATAAAAAATTTAGCCCAATAACGATCCAAGAATACCTTGGGGTAAAATCCTTTTTTCTGGATGAGTTTGTAGCTCAAAAAGATGGGTTTTACACTATTTCGACTTTGGTAAAAGTACCAAAAACAAAAAGGGACGATTTTGTAAACCAAATAAAAAAGCAGCCCAATTTGGTTGTTATTGACAGGCAGCAAACGAATGAAACTTTTCTTGGAACACTAAAAACGAATTTTGAAGACCTAGTCAATTATTCGTTTATAGCCGTATTTTTTGTTCTGTTATTTGCTTTTAGAAAAATAGAATTGGCCATTATCAGCATTATACCGATTCTCATAAGTTGGATTTTTACCACTGGTCTTATGGGGATTTTTGGACTGCAATTTAATGTGGTTAACATTATTGTTTGTACTTTGATTTTTGGAATAGGAGTGGACTACAGCATCTTTATGACTTCGGCGTTGCAAAAAGAATTTACATTTGGTAAAAAAGAATTGCCAAGTTACAGAACCTCAATTATATTATCGGTGGCAACCACAATTTTAGGAATTGGAGTGCTTATTTTCGCGAAACATCCAGCCTTAAAATCCATATCATTAATTGCGATTATTGGGATATTCTCTGCTTTGATGATTACCTTTATTTTACAGCCGTTAGTATTTCATTTCTTTGTGACCAATCGAGTGAAAAAAGGAAAAGCTCCATATGAAATTAGGCGATTGTTGCATTCTGCTCTTTCATTTACTTATTTTGGTTTGGGAGGTTTTTTGTTGTCAATTGTGGGCGGAATTTTAATGAAAATTACACCTTTTTCAAAAAAGTCAAAATTAAAAGTATTTCATTTTATTTTATCAAAGTTTATGCATTCGGTCTTGATGAGCTATCCTTCAATAAAACGAAAAATTATAAATACTTCCAATGAAAAATTTGATAAACCAGCTATAATTATAGCCAATCACAGCTCTTTTTTGGATATTTTGGCAGTAGGAATGTTGAGTCCCAAAATTATTTTTCTGGTTAGCGATTGGGTTTATAATTCGCCTGTTTTTGGAAAAGGAGTTCGCTTGGCAGGTTTTTATCCGGTTTCTAGTGGAATGGATAATGGAGTCGAGCATTTGCGAACCAAAGTGGAAGAAGGATTTTCAATCATGGTTTTTCCGGAAGGAACGCGCTCTGAAGACAACTCAATCAAGCGTTTCCATAAAGGAGCTTTTTATTTAGCAGAACAGTTGGACTTGGACATTGTTCCGGTTGTTATTCACGGATATTCAGAGGTTTTGCCCAAAGGGGATTTTGTCATTAATGGCGGGAAAACCACGGTGACTATTTTGGATCGAATTTTACAAAGTGATATCACTTTTGGAAACGATTTGGCAGAACGAACAAAAAAAATAAGTACTTTCTTTAAACTAGAATATAAAAAGATACGTTTGAATTCAGAAGGCCCTGATTATTTCAAAGCAAAGCTGATGAACAGTTTTGCTTTCAAAGAACCACAGGTTTTAGAGGAGATAAAAGATGATGTACAGCAACATTTGGATTTATATTACAGCCTGAATAAATGGGTTGATTCTAAAGCCAGAATTCTGCATTTTGCTAATGATTTTGGACAATTGGATATGCTGATTGCATTGCAGGAATCACAGAGAAAAATTGATTCCGTTATTGTTTTGGATGAAAATAGAGCAGTTGCCCAGTCAAATTATATAGTAAAGAAAAGAAAGATTCGGTATTTGAATCCAACTGAGCCGATTGGATTTAAGAAATATGATGTTGTTTTGATTTCGGATAAACAGGCTTCAAATAATTTGGAAGCAATTTGTAATTTGACCACAACCGTTATTTTATTAAATGCTGAAAATCTAAAAGACACAGTATCGAATTTTGGATTTGATATTGATATTAAAAATGAGAATTTGATTGTACTAAAAAAGAAGATACAATGAAAATGAAAAAACACTATGACGTAGTTGTAATAGGAAGCGGTTTGGGCGGACTCGTTTCGGCTGTCATATTGGCCAAAGAAGGCTATAGTGTTTGTGTGTTGGAAAAAAACAATCAATATGGGGGAAATCTGCAGACTTTTGTGCGGGACAAAACCATTTTTGATACCGGAATTCATTACATTGGAGGATTGGGCGAGGGTGAAAATCTGCATCAGTATTTCAAGTATATCGGAATAATGGATGGGCTGAATATCAAAAAAATGGATGAGGATGGATATGACATGATTTCGTTTGAGGATCAAAATCTAGAATTTCCACACGCTCAGGGATATGATAATTTTAAAAAACAACTGAGTCAATTTTTTCCGGAAGAAAGAGAAGCGATTGAAAAATATTGTGAAGCAATAGTTAGAACATGTGATCGATTTCCGCTCTATAATTTAAGATCGGAAGGGAAATATGATAACGATATTTTGGCAATCAATGCAAAAGAGTTTATTGATGGATTGACCGAAAATAAGATATTGCGAGCTGTTTTTGCGGGAAGTAATTTTTTGTATGCGGGAATGGGAGACAAATCTCCTTTTTATGTTCATGCATTGACTGTGAATACTTATATGCAAAGCGCTTGGCGATGCATTAATGGAGGAAGCCAAATAACAAAGCAGTTAATAAAAGAGCTGAAGAAATACGGAGGTGTTGCCTTTAAATACAAAGAAGTTATTCAATTAAGCGTTGCCGATAATACTGTAGCAAAAGCAATAATGAAAGATGGTCTAAGTGTTTCTGCCCAATATTTCATATCCAATATTGAGCCTAAAACCACTTTGAAGATGGCGGGGGAAGACCATTTTAGGAAAGCTTTTGTTAATAGGGTTTCCAGTTTAGAAGCGGGTGTTTCTGCATTCAGTTTGTATATCGTTTTTAAACCGAAGACTTTTAAATACCTGAATCGTAATTATTATCACTTCAAAAATAGTGGGGATGTGTGGACTGCTCAGGACTATACTGAGGAAACTTGGCCAAAAGCTTTTTTGGCTTCGGCAAATGCCACTAAAAAGGATGATGGTTGGGCTGAAGGAATGACTTTTATTGCTTATATGAAGTTTTCAGATGTAGAGGCTTGGAAGGATACCTTTAACACAATTGCAGATGAAAATGAAAGAGGCGAAAGTTATGAAGCTTTCAAAACACGTAAAACCAATCGTTTTCTGGAAGAAATAGAACGAAAGTTTCCTGGAATCAAAGAATGCATAAAATCAGTGCATACTTCGACGCCATTATCATACAGGGATTATATCGGAGGCCATAACGGAAATATGTATGGCTATGAGAAAGATTCCAATAACCCGATGAAAACGTTTATTCCTTCCAAAACAAAGTTGGGCAATCTTTATCTAACAGGTCAAAGCATAAATATGCATGGTGTTTTGGGAGTAACGATTGGTGCCGTTGTTACCTGCTCGGAGATTTTGGGCAGAGAATATTTAGTCAACAAAATTAATCAAAATACGGATTGATGATAAATTGAGGTGTATGAAGAAACATATTGTCCATATTGTTTTCATCGTTTTAGCTTTTGTAGTTGCTTCATGCGGCACTTCAAAATCAATGCACCATCAACCAGAAATAAAAAGTTTTAACAACACCATTTCCGTTGTCACAAAACAATCCAGCACTACTTTTTACACTGGAAATAATTTTTTACTTAAGAATAAACAAAACCTATGGGAACTCTATGTTGAAGGCGATCCGTTGGAACGTGGTTTAGCAATCGGTAG
>NZ_DASTTN010000131.1:0-3811 GCF_035760125.1 Flavobacterium sp. | reverse complement strand
AAAGTCTAAAATTACAAAATTGTATTCACTATTCCTTATTCTACTTAGAGTTTTAAACTAATAATAACTTTACTACATTTATAAAAAATTCAAAATGAAAGACTTTAAAACGATAGCTATTTTTAATTATCCACATGAAATCGTGGTACTTAGACATATTTTGGATCAAGAAGAAATTCATTATTTTTTCGAGAACGAACACATCATCTCCATTGACCCATTGGCAAGCTTTGCCTACGGTGGCATTCAACTAAAAGTACACCCAAACGATTTTGAACAAGTTCAAGAAATACTCGACAATTTAAATTCTAAACTTTCAATCGTTTAAAAATTTTCAAAAATTCAATTTTATTTTTGTTTTCAAATTTTAAAGTTGTCAACATATATTAAATACAACAAAAAGAAAATTTAAATTAAAATTAATTATTTATGGTTATTATAGTTTGTTAATAGTTGCTATAAATTTCTAAAAAAATGTATTGAAATGAAGTTTTAGCTTTTTATCTTGAGTTATTAACATGTTTATTTATACTTAAATTCCTGTTTTTTAGGATATTTTTCAAATTAGTTAACAACTGTTAACAATTCAAAAAAGAGATAAATTGTAAATAAGTGAATTTTGTTTCCTTGTTGAAAAACCAATTTTAAGTATTGATAACTTTTCTAAAAATTCAGTAAACTTTATTTGGATTTCTAATATAGGTTTTGGATTACTTATTTTTTGTTTACAAACACAAAAAACTTCTAAAATTCTATCTAAAGTTATAAACATTTTGTGTTAATTTAAGGTTATCTGAATATCAAGTAGTTACGTTTTGCTATTAACAATACAAAATATTAACATTTAAATTACATTCTGTGTATTGATTAGCAGACTGTTGTGTATTTATGGAAATGTTAATAAACTTCAAATTTTCTTATAATCAAGGAGTTGTATTGTATTTATAAAACAATGGAGAAGATCTTATTTCTTAATCTATTATTAGAATTGAATAACTATTTTTTGGCTTATATCTAAAATACTTTGGTTAAATTTGCAGTTCAAAATCTAATACAAAAAAAATGAAAATTTCGATAGGGAATGACCACGCCGGACCAGATTATAAAAAAGCAATAGTTGCAATGCTTGAAGCAAAAGGATATGAAGTGACCAATTACGGTACCGATACTGAAGCAAGTGTTGATTATCCTGATTTTGCGCATCCGGTTGCCGAAGATGTAAGTGAAGGTAGAGCTGATTTTGGAATTGTTATTTGTGGAAGCGGAAACGGAATTGCGATGACTGTTAATAAACATGCCAAAATTCGTGCAGGTTTATGTTGGACCAAAGAAATTGCAGTTTTGACAAGATTACATAATGATGCCAATATTGTTAGTATTCCTGCACGATTTACTTCTATTCCACAAGCAGTAGAAATTGTTGAAACTTTCTTGGCTACTGAATTTGAAGGAGGAAGACACCAAAATAGAGTGAATAAAATCGCTTGTCAATAAAAAAATTGCGGTGCTTCGCACCAAGTATTTAATTTAAGCTCAGTAAAAACTGGGCTTTTTTTGTTTTATAATGATATTATATCAAAATAAAACAAGGTGATAATGGCTATAATCTGAAGAGAAACAATTCCAAAAAATTTCAATAAATAACTTGTTTTAGCAGTTTTGTGCCGAAAAATTGACATCGCAAGCGATGAACCAATGATTCCACCCATAGCCACCCAAATCAAAAGTGTTTGTTCGGGTATTCTTCTTTTATTATTTTGAGCTAATTTTTTGTCGTAGCCTATTAATACAAAAGCGATTATATTAACGGCTAAAAAAGTATATAATAAAATCATAATTGGAGTTCAATTAAAATTTAAAGATAGTATTTTAGCATCTCTTTTTTCAACTAAAAAAGATTCCTTTTTAAACAGAAATTCACAATGACCAATTTACAATTCATTTCAAAACATGTTGCTACGGCACCTATAAATATTCAAAATACCGTTCAGTTACTGCAGGAAGACTGTACGATTCCTTTTATTTCCCGTTATCGAAAAGATAAAACCGGAAACTTGGATGAAGTTTTTATTGAGCAAATTGCCAAATTTCAAAAGGAGTACGAAGCTATAATAAAAAGGAAAGAAGCGATTTTAAAATCCATCCAGGAACAAAATGCTTTGACACCAGAATTGGATAAAAAAATCCAACAAAGTTTTGATCTGCAGGAATTGGAAGATTTTTATCTGCCGTACAAAAAGAAAAAAAGAACTAAAGCAGATGTGGCAAGAGAGAATGGATTAGAACCTTTGGCCAAAATTATTATGGCACAAAGTAAGGATGATGTTGATTTCTTAGCGACACAATATTTGAATGAAAATGTAATCAATGAGGAAGCGGCCTTGCAAGGTGCAAGAGATATTATTGCTGAATGGATTAATGAAAACATTTACGTTAGAAAACAACTCAGACGATTGTTTGAACGTAAAGCTACAATCACTACAAAGGTAGTTAAGTCCAAAAAAGAGGAGGAAGGAGCACAGAAATTTAATCAATATTTTGATTGGTCGGAGTCGTTAACCAAAGCGCCATCACATCGTTTGTTGGCGATTATGCGCGCCGAAAATGAAGGTTTTATAAAGTTCAAAGTCGATGTGGAGCTAGACGATGCTTACGATATTATTGACGAATTAGTAATAAAAGGAGATAACAGTACCACGCCACACATTCAGTTGGCGATAGAGGACAGTTACAAACGTTTGTTGAATCCAGCGATTTCGAATGAAACTTTACAAGAAGCCAAGGCTAAAGCCGATGCGAATTCGATTCAGGTATTTGCCAATAATTTAGGACAGTTGTTATTGGCTCCGCCATTGGGAGAAAAACGAATTTTGGCAATTGACCCAGGATTTCGTTCGGGTTGTAAAGTGGTTTGTCTGGATGAGAAAGGAGATTTGTTGTATAACGAAACCATATATCCGCATGCTCCGCAAAAGGAGGAAGCAATGGCGATGAAAAAAATCCGTTCGATGGTTAATGCCTATCAAATAGATGCGATATCGATAGGAAATGGAACGGCTTCGAGGGAAACGGAATTTTTCATCAAGAAAATTGCTTTTGACAAACCGGTTCAAGTGTTTATCGTTTCAGAAGCAGGAGCTTCGGTGTATTCGGCTTCGAAGATTGCGAGGGATGAGTTCCCAAATTTTGATGTGACGGTTCGAGGATCAGTTTCCATTGGGCGTAGATTATCGGATCCGTTGGCGGAATTGGTGAAAATTGACCCTAAAGCAATCGGCGTTGGGCAATATCAACACGATGTCGATCAAAATAAACTCAAAGAAGAACTGGACAATACGGTGATTCGTTGCGTGAACTCGGTGGGGATAAATATCAACACGGCGAGTAAGCATTTGTTGGGTTATGTGAGTGGAATAGGAGAGAAGCTGGCGGAAAACATTGTAGCATATCGTTCTGAAAACGGGCCTTTTACGGATAGAAAACAACTCAAAAAAGTGCCTCGTTTGGGCGACAAAGCTTACCAACAAGGAGTTGCTTTTATCCGAATTTCGAATGCGAAGAATCCTTTAGACAATTCGGCGGTACATCCCGAAGCATATGCTATTGTTGAAAAGATGGCCAAAGATTTGAAAATTACGGTAAACGATTTGATTGCCAATAAAGAGAAAACGGCTTTAATAAAACCAGAAAATTACATTACGCCCGATATTGGAGTTTTGACATTGAAAGACATTATTAAAGAGTTGGAAAAACCGGGATTGGATCCTAGAAAAGCGGCCACTGTTTTTGAATTTGACCCAAATGTAAAATC
>NZ_DASTTN010000130.1:0-6125 GCF_035760125.1 Flavobacterium sp. | reverse complement strand
TTAAAATAATCATTCAACTTTATAATTGAGAATGTATTTCCGAGTAAAAGACAAAAACCACTTATGTCATTGAATTTATCGTATAAAAAAGAAAAATTATATGCACTCTGCAGAATGTGCCAACCACTTGTTTGAGCCAGAAAAAAATGTAAGTTAGCCAGACCTTTTACAAAACCATATTCATTAATCCATTTTATTGTCTGAATATAATAAGATTCGTTGTCTAAAATATAAGGAATGGAAGCGCTTTGAGCCAGAATCAAAATAACAATAATACCTAACGCTATTTTTAAAGGAGTAGTTAGTGAAAGTAATTGCTCAAAAAATAATTTATAAATAAGCTGAATTTCTTTTTGAAATTTTAAAAAAACAACAAGGTTGACAAAAAGAAGAACAATATGAAACTCAAAGTTTACTCTTCCAAAAATAGCCCAAATGCTAGTGAAAATAGTGGTGGTAAAAAGACCTAAAACCGTATGGATAACAAAGTTTTGATTCTTTAATCTTAGGATTCTGTCAGTGACAAAACCAAGATTGATTGTCGAAAAAAATATATAAATCCAACTTAAAAGAATCAAAACCATTTTATAGCATTATTTGTCCATCGGTCATTACTAATTTTCTATCAGCCATATTGGCCAATTCTTCATTATGGGTTACAATTACAAAAGTTTGCCCAAATTCATCTCGCAGTTGAAAAAATAACTGATGTAAATTTTCAGCAGAGTGAGTGTCTAGATTTCCTGAAGGTTCATCTGCAAAAATAACATCAGGTCTGTTGATTAATGCTCGTGCTACAGCAACGCGTTGTTGTTCTCCGCCAGAGAGTTCGTTGGGTTTGTGGTTTATTCTGTGTGATAAACCCAAATATTCCAATAATTTTTTGGCTTCTTTTTCGGTTTCAGTTTTTGATTTATTGGCAATAAAAGCTGGAATGCAAACATTCTCCAATGCTGTAAATTCTGGCAGTAATTGATGAAATTGAAAAATAAATCCCAAATTTGAATTTCTGAATTTGGATAACGATTTGTCATTCATTTTCAAAATATCTTCATTGTTTATGAAAAGCGAAGTGCCATTTTCTGGAGTTTGATTTTCAGATCCATTTTTTGTTGGACTAGGTTTATCTAATGTTCCCAGAATTTGCAATAGTGTTGTTTTTCCAGCACCTGAAGCTCCAACTATAGAAACGATTTCGCCTTTTTTAATATGTAAATCCACTCCTTTTAATACTTCAAGTTGATCGTAATATTTATGTATATTTTTTGCGTGTATCATTTCGAACTGTTTTTACAAAGAAACAAAGTATTTGGTAATTAATCCTCGTATAATTTTTTTTTATCGGATAACCAAATTATAAATTGATGTTAATGAATTGGAGGTGATTGTTAAAGTGTTGATTTTTAAATATTTTTAATTTTATAAAATTTCATAAGCATATTAAAGTGATTTTTCTACAGGATAAATTCTGAAAAATAACGGTTAGATTTGTATATTTATATCAATTTAATTTCAAAAAATGGAAAGTAAAAATACAGTTGCAGTAAATAATAACCTAAAAAGTAAAAAATTAGTTTTAGGAATTTTGTTTGACGCTATCGGTCTATTGTCCTTTACCATTCCGGGAATAGGAGAGTTTGGGGATGTAGTTTGGGCACCGCTTGCTGGTTTTTTGATGACCAAAATGTACGAAGGCAGAGTAGGGAAGGTCGCTGGTGTTTTAACTTTTGTTGAAGAAATATTGCCATTTACTGATGTTGTTCCTTCTTTTACTCTGACTTGGATATACACATATTGGATAAAAAGTAATAAAGAAAAGAGTTAGTCTATATTTCTATGGTTCGATTTAAAAATTTCTAACAATTTCTTTCAATTGATTATCTAGCTCTGGATTTGAAATCACATTCGCATCTACATCAAAATTATCATTGAAACTAGGTAATGAAAATATAGCTTTTATATCGGCGTTGAAACGGGGGAAATTATTTTTGGCTATCTCCAGGACGCTTGCTCCACCTCTTGCACCCGGCGAAGTGGCCATCAGTAGCATTGGTTTTTCCTGAAATATTTTTCCGTTTATTCTGGAACACCAATCGACAGTGTTTTTGAATGCGGCGCTATAATTTCCGTTGTTTTCGGCAAGGGAAACTACTAAAATATCGGCTGTTGCTATTTTGTCTAAAAATGCTTTAGCTAAAGGATGCTGACCAATTATTACCTCCTTGTCGACACTGAATAACGGCATTTCATAATCGTTTAAATCCAATACTTCAACTTGAATATTTTCAAACAAACCAGCTGCATAAGTCGCTAATTTTTTATTGATGGATTTTTTGCTTGGACTTCCGGCAAAGGCGATGATTTTCATGTTATTTTGTTTTTTTTAAAAGTAATGAAAATTGAAACATTATAAAATAAAAAAAACCTGCAAAATAACTCTTGCAGGTTTCCTTCTATTTTCTAAAAACTATACGTTAAATCTAAAATGCATTACGTCACCATCTTTTACAATATATTCTTTTCCTTCGACTTTGAATTTCCCAGCTTCTTTGGCTTTTGCTTCTGAACCGTATTGAACGTAATCTTCATACGAAATCACTTCGGCGCGGATGAATCCTTTTTCAAAATCGGTGTGGATAACTCCTGCAGCTTGTGGTGCAGTTGATCCAATATTGATTGTCCAAGCACGAACTTCTTTGACACCGGCAGTGAAATACGTTTGTTGCTTCAATAATTTATAAGCAGCACGAATTAAAACAGAAGCTCCTGGCTCAGTTAATCCCATATCTTCTAAGAAAACTTGACGCTCTTCGTAGCTTTCTAATTCAGTGATATCAGCTTCGGCTCCTACAGAAAGTACAATTACTTCAGCATCTTCATCTTTTACCAATTCGCGGACTTGATCTACATATTTATTTCCAGAAACTGCTGAATTTTCATCAACGTTGCAAACATATAATACTGGTTTTGCAGTGATCAATTGAAATGATTCCATCAAAATTTCTTCATCATTACTTTGAGGAATAATTGTTCTAGCTGATTTTGCTTGCAACAAACTTTCTCTGATTCGATCTAAAAGTGCTTTTTCAGTTTGCGCTTCTTTATTTCCAGTTTTTGCTGCACGGTTTACTTTTTCTAAACGTTTTTCGACCGTTTCTAAGTCTTTTAATTGCAGTTCAATATCGATGGTTTCTTTATCGCGGATAGGATTTACATTTCCATCTACGTGAACAATATTGTCATTGTCAAAACAACGCAAAACATGAATAATAGCATTACACTCTCTGATGTTTCCTAAAAACTGGTTTCCTAAACCTTCTCCTTTACTAGCTCCTTTTACCAAACCTGCAATATCAACGATATCTACAGTGGCCATTTGAACGCGCTCTGGCTTTACTAGTTCTTCCAATTTATTGATTCTTGGATCTGGAACGTTTACAACTCCAATATTAGGTTCGATAGTACAAAATGGAAAGTTGGCACTTTGCGCTTTTGCGTTCGATAAACAATTGAATAATGTTGATTTTCCAACATTTGGTAATCCTACAATTCCTGCTTTCATGATATGTTTGTTTACAAATAACAGTTGTCTATTACTTGTCTTTAGTAATTCCTTTTTTAAAGTTTGCAAATATAAGATATAAAGACATTACTCCACAAATATTCCCCTTCCTTTTGCACTTAGCATGCAAGAATACCTATAAGTACTAAAATTTTTATCTAATCACAACGCAAAAAACAGCAATTTGGTTAGGTTAAATGGTTTTTACTAAAATAGAATGTACTTTCTCTTGTTTTAAGTCTTGCTACCATTATTAAAGCTAATATTGACAATTGTCTAAAAATTAACCTATAAAATAAATATATCAGAAAAAAGAAAAACATAAATTAAACCTATATAATTGCCGATTACTTTTTTTCTAATAGTTATGACTGTTTGGAATTACTGTATTGATAAATATTTTCAAAATTTTAGATAAAATATAACATTATATATTTTTTATGTTAATATTATGTTATATTAGCCCCTATAATTAACCAATAACCAACCAAACTTAATGATTATGAAAAAAATCGCGCTATTATTCTTTTTGTTAAATGTCACGTTTATGATGGCCCAAAAAGAAGTTTCGGGAGTTGTAAAAGACAAAACGGGTTCTCCGCTTCCAGGAGTTAATGTTCAGGAAAAAGGAACAAAAAACGGAGTATCTACTGATATGAATGGTAGTTACAAACTAAATGTAAATGAAGGAGCCACATTAGTTTTTAGTTATGTAGGCTTTATTACAGTTACAAAATCAGCTTCAGCAGCTATTGTCGATGTTAATTTAGAAGAAGAAGAGGGTGGTCAAAAGCTAGAGGAAGTTGTTGTTACAGGTACTCGTACTGCTCCTCGAAGTAATACTACAACTGCATTACCAATTGATGTATTGTCCTCGAAAGATTTGACAGCTACAGGACAAGCGACTTTTGATAAGGCATTGCAGTACAGAATTCCGTCCTTTAATACTGTAAATACACCAGTAAATGACGCTACTTCATTACTGGATCCATATGAAATAAGAAATATGGGACCTAGTAGAACATTAATCTTAATAAACGGTAAACGTAAAAATTTAAGCTCATTATTATATGTCCAAACCTCTCCAGGACGAGGAGAAACAGGAGCTGATATATCAGCTATTCCAACTGAGGCTATCGAAAGAGTTGAGATTTTAAGAGATGGTGCTTCTGCTCAATATGGTTCTGATGCAATTGCAGGGGTAATGAATATTATCTTGAAAAAGAATAGTACCGATGGTTCAGTAACTTTAAGAACTGGTATTACAGCTGAAGGTGATGGGGAAATGCTTGGTGTTACTGTAAACAACGGAACCACAGTAGGAGATAAAGGTTTTCTAAATTACACGATCGATTTCTCTAAAGTAAATCTTGCAAATAGGCCTGGAAAAGTTGATGCTGATGGTGATTTTAATGATTTCGTAAAAGTAAATCCTGATGTATATGGTAGTTATGTTAATGATGACAATACTTTGGGGGGTACTGACATATCTGGAATGACAGAAGCAGAAAAGGAAGCAACTTTTGCCGCTTATAAAGGATCTTCAGATTATAATGCAAAATTCGCTACAATAAACCAAGGAAATACAACTGGTAAACAATCTGTTGTTGATTTTTTAAAAGAAAAACCAGACGCTGGAAATATCAATGGATCTCCCGAAACGGCTGCTGCTAAATTTGAAATCAATGGTGGAAACGAAATAAACGAAAATACAAATTTGTATTATAATGCAGCTTATGTTTATAAAAAAGTAAACTCATATGCTAACTACAGAACTCCATACTGGAGATCAATTAAAAATCCTTTTGAAAATTCAACTATTCCAAATTGGGGAGTTGGAGCTGCCTATCCAACTTATTACAAAGATTTTTTCAGTAATGGTTCTGCTGCGGCATACAGAGGTTATGTTCCAACTTTTGAGGGAGATTTGAATGATTATAACGCTACTTTGGGCTTTACTACTACAAAGAATGGATGGAAGAGTGATGTTAGTATCACTACAGGAGGAAATAGCCAAACTTATACTGTGCAAAACTCTGTAAATAGATCAGATATTATTGATCCTGCTACAGGCGAGCATGTGTATCAAGAAAATAGCCCTATCTACTTCAAACCAGGAGGAACTTCATTTAACCATATCGTGGGAAATATAGATATTTCAAAAACGCTTTCGGATCATATCAGTATAGCTTTTGGATCGGAGTTTAGAACAGAAACTTTTGGTGTTCAAGAAGGAGATAAAGCCTCTTGGGACGGATTAGGAGCTGATTCATTTGCTGGTAACCGTCCTGAAAATTCTGGAAAATGGAATCGTTACAACTTTGGAGCTTACTTAGATGTAGCTTATGATGTGACCAAAGATTTCTTAATTAATGGTACTGCTCGTTACGAAGACTATAGCGATTTTGGAAATGCTACAGTTTGGAAATTAAGCTCAAGATATAAATTTCTTGATGACAAAGTTACTTTAAGAGGTTCTGTTTCAACTGGATTTAGAGCACCTACTTTGCATCAAATCTACACTCAAAAATCGCAATATTCTTTTGTGCCTGGAGCAGGAATT
>NZ_DASTTN010000129.1:0-3029 GCF_035760125.1 Flavobacterium sp. | reverse complement strand
AAAAGTTTTCAATTGGATCCAACATCAAGCTCTCAACCTGGAAACAATAGTATAGATTACCTAGCCAAAAAATACAATCGCGATAGAGAATGGTCTGTTGCAATGCATGACAATGTTACGCAACAAGCTAAAGCGGTGGGTCTCGATTATCATTTTGAAAAACTAATTCTTGCCAATTCACTGAATGCACATCGTTTATCACATTTGGCAAAGAAAAACAATCTTGGAGATGCTTTTGAAGAACTTTTGTTTAAAGCCCATTTTACAGAAGGAATGGATGTAGATGACAAATCTACATTAACACGACTCGCAATTGAAGTAGGATTAAAAAAAGAGGAAATTGAATTAGTTTTAAATTCGGATGGTTATAAAAAAGAAGTAAATCAAGATCAAGAAGAAGCACAGGCTATTGGGGTAACAGGAGTTCCATTCTTCGTATTTGACAATAAATACGCAGTTTCTGGTGCACAATCACCAGAGGTTTTTTTGAACACTCTTGAAAAAACATGGAAAGAAGGTGGCTATTCATCAAACATCATCCTTCAAAACACAACTGATGAAAATAACTGTAGTATTGATGGATGTGACTAAAACTATTAAAATAGATTATGAGTGAAAACACGAAAAAGATTCGTTGGGGTATAATTGGATGCGGCAATGTCACAGAAATAAAAAGCGGCCCTGCTTACCAAAAAACGGAAGGATTTACTATAGAAGCAGTAATGCGCAGAGATGCCGAAAAAGCTGCTGATTATGCCAAAAGACACGGAATAAACAAATATTACACAGATGCTGACGAACTGATCAATGATCCAGAAGTTGATGCCATATATATTGCTACGCCACCCGATACCCATAAATATTATGGCTTAAAAGTTGCTATTGCTAGTAAACCATGCTGTATTGAAAAACCTTTGGCTCCTAATTACCAAGATTGCCTTAGTATATCCGAAGCTTTTGAAGCGAAAAATATTCCTTTATTCGTTGCCTATTACAGACGAACGTTACCAAGATTTGAGCAAATCAAAAAATGGATTGACACGAAAAAAATAGGCGATATCAGACACATCCGATGGCATTTGTGCAAACCAACAAGTGACCAAGATCGTTCAGGCGAGTACAACTGGCGAACAGACATAACAATTGCCACAGGCGGCTATTTTGACGATTTGGCCAGCCACGGATTGGATTTGTTTATTCATTATTTTGGTCCAATAAAAGAAGTTTCCGGAATTAGCCTTAATCAACAAGGATTATACACTTCAAAGGATGCTGCGTCAGCATACTGGCTTCACGAATCTGGAATTACAGGTAGTGGAAGTTGGAATTTTGGATCTTTTGAACGTGAAGATGTTGTTGAGATTTATGGCAGTAAAGGGAAAATCACTTTTTCCATTTTCGAAAACACACCATTAATTCTTAAAACTGCAGAAGGAGAATCAACACACCAAATAAGTCATCCTGAAAATATTCAGTTGCATCACGTAGAACGAATACGAGAACAACTTTTAGGGAATCAAAAACATCCATCCAACGGATTTACAGCTGCACATACCAGCTGGGTCATGGATCAAATAATAGGAAACTGATTCTATAATTCTAATTATAAAAAAAGGTGCTATCTAAATTAGCACCTTTTTTTATTACCAAACTATTTCTAACTTTTGTCCTTTTTTCAAAATGACTTTTTGTTTTTTATCTCCGCTAATGAGTGTTGTTACTCCTCCATTTTTAGAAAAAACTGTTACTTTCTGTAGTGTTTTATTGTTCCATTCCATTGAAATTTCAAAACCTCCTCTGGCACATATTCCTTTTACAGTTCCGCTATCCCATGCATCGGGCAAAGCAGGCAGTAATCGGATTTCATTTTCATTCGACTGAACTAGCATTTCTGCTACGGCTGCGGCTCCACCAAAATTTCCGTCTATTTGAAACGGCGGATGTGCATCGAATAAATTAGGGTACGTCCCTCCTCCTCTTCTTGGTTTTTCCGTTTTCTTTCCATCTGGATCAACGTATCGAAGTAACTCTCTAAACATTTTATAAGCACGGTTTCCGTCCCACAGTCTTGCCCAAAGATTAATACGCCATCCTTTCGACCATCCTGTCGTTTCATCACCTTTTATTTCAAGTGTTTTTTTGGCAGCATTGGCTAACTCGGGCGTTTTTAATGGTGTAATATGATCGCCTGGAAAAAGTCCAAACAAATGTGACTGATGACGGTGTTTAGGATCTTGGTCATTCCAGTCAAAATACCATTCCTGTAAATTTCCTTTCTCCCCTATTTGATAAGGATGGAATTTGGAAAGTGCCGTTTCAAGTTTTGACCTGAATTCGGCATCCACATTTAAAACTTTTGATGCTCTAATGGTTTTGTCGAAACATTCACGAATCATTGCCAAATCAGCAGTCCCTCCATACATTGTTGCCCCAACAAAACCATCGGGAGTAATGTATTGATTTTCTGGTGATGTCGATGGCGAAGTGATTAAGTTTCCGTCTTTATCAATAACCAACCAATCCAAACAAAATTCGGCTGCTCCTTTCATCAATGGATAACCTTCATTTTTCAAATAATTTTTGTCTTGAGTAAAAACATAATGTTCCCAAATGTGTGTACTTAACCAAGCACCCGCAATTGGCCAACAAGCCCACATCGGGTCTTCTTTTCCAAACTGCCCCACGGGATTGGTCATTGCCCAAATATCAGAATTGTGTGCTGCCGCCCAACCTTTATCAACTCCATAAAAAGTCTTTGCTGTAACTTTACCAGTAACTGAAAGATTTTTAATAAAACTCAAAAGAGGCAAATGCATTTCGGAAAGATTGGTATTCTCGGCAAGCCAATAATTCTCTTCCAAATTGATATTCATTGTGTAATTACTACTCCAAGGCGCATTTAAATGTGGATTCCAAAGCCCTTGCAAATTGGCAGGAACACCTTTGGTTCTGGAACTACTTATCAGCAAGTAACGACCATATTGAAAATACAGGATTTCTAGATTTTTATCTTCTTTTCCATCGGCATA
>NZ_DASTTN010000128.1:0-2420 GCF_035760125.1 Flavobacterium sp. | reverse complement strand
CAATGGGGAATTTAGATCTTAATATATTGGGGCATTTATTGTTGGGTTCATTGCCTGGAATTTATTTAGGAAGTATGTTGAGTGGTAAATTACCTGATTTATTGCTTAGAAATGCAATTGCTGTAATGTTGTTTTATGTTGGTTTTAAGTTGGTTGCCTAAACTTTTTAAGGGTTTGTTTTTATAAAATAAAAGAATATAATTGTTGTGTGAAGTGCTCTCGCTGGTACCAATCATTATGTACGAGTTCTATTTTTTCTACTTTGAATTTACCAAAATCAAAAGTTCTATATTCCTCTAAAGATTTCAATAGGGCTTCTTTGTCGATTATTTTTTCTCTAAATCTTATTACTGTTGAATGAGCGGTTTGAATGGCATAACGGCTGTCAATACTTTGTTGAAGTCCAGAATTTTTAAAATTTGTTCTTAAGTTATCTCTTAATTGATCTAAAGAATTATTGTTGGTAAATCCTTGAATCATTATGGCAGAATTGGATGCCGTAATTCCTTCAAAATGGATTTCCAAATCTTTTATGTCTTCGATGCTTTTTTGAATGATTTTTCGATACTCAGGAATTGAGATTGTCTTCAAATCAAATCCATCGTGGCACGATATTATGGATAAAACCGTAATGTGTATGTCTGAATTTGGGTAGTAATATTGATTAGGATTGCTTTTTTTAAGTTCGTTAAGAAAATCTTGAATCTTATTTTTAACTTCTAATGACGGTCTTATTAGTACTGTAATTCCAAATCGATTATCAGAAGAAGAATCAATCAAGTGGTCTATTATGTATTGGTCTTTTTTTATGTTTTCGATAGAATTGACGTAAAGACTATTGTAATGCTCCTTCAGATTCATTTTGTTTTTCTGATTTGATTGTTGAATTAATTGTTTATGATATCTGGATATAAAGGTATGTCAAATTTGATTTTCTGGCACAGACTAATGATGTTAGAATTGCAAGAGGGATAGAAGCAAGCTACCGAAGTAGCGCGGATAGCCCGACCGCATTAGGGAAAGGGGCTGAATAAGCGTGTGCTGAATTTGGCCCCTTTTCCTAATGTGGTCTTGCCTAAATGATTTTTAAAATGTCAGTTTGTCATATGATTTTATGCCAATTGTAATGAAAACTGACAATTTACTCGGTTTTTTATATTGGCATAAAGATTGCCTTAGAGTCTTCGAGCCGTTAAAATAAGTATACAATAAAAATTAAATATATTAAAAATGGGTAAAATAATCGGAATTGATTTAGGTACAACAAACTCTTGTGTTTCTGTAATGGAAGGTAATGAAGCAGTAGTAATCCCTAATGCTGAAGGAAAAAGAACAACACCATCTATCATCGCTTTTGTTGAAGGTGGAGAAATTAAAGTGGGTGATCCTGCGAAAAGACAAGCAGTAACTAACCCAACTAAGACTATTGCTTCTATCAAACGTTTTATGGGACATTCTTTTGCTGAAATCACTGAAGAAGCAAAAAGAGTTCCTTATTCTGTAGTAAAAGGTGACAACAATACTCCACGTGTGGATATTGATGGTCGTTTGTACACTGCACAAGAATTGTCAGCTATGACACTTCAAAAAATGAAAAAAACTGCTGAAGACTATTTAGGTCAAACAGTTACTGAAGCAGTTATTACTGTTCCTGCTTACTTTAATGATGCTCAACGTCAAGCTACAAAAGAAGCTGGTGAGATTGCAGGTCTTAAAGTTATGCGTATCATCAACGAACCAACTGCAGCTGCTTTGGCTTATGGTTTGGATAAAAAAGGAACTGATCAAAAAATTGCTGTTTACGATTTAGGTGGAGGTACTTTTGATATCTCTGTTCTTGAATTAGGAGACGGAGTTTTCGAAGTATTATCTACAGATGGAGATACTCACTTAGGAGGAGATGATTTTGACCACGAAATTATTGACTGGTTAGCTGACGAATTTAAAGCTGAAGAAGGTATTGATTTACGTTTGGATCCAATGTCATTACAACGTATCAAAGAAGCTGCTGAGAAAGCAAAAATTGAATTGTCATCTTCTGCAGAAACTGAAATCAACTTGCCATATGTAACTGCTACAGCTTCAGGACCTAAACACTTAGTTAAAAAATTGACTAGAGCTCAATTTGAAAAATTAACTGACTCTTTAGTAAAACGTTCTATGGCACCAGTTGCTAAAGCGTTGAAAAATGCAAATTTAACAATAAATGACATTGACGAAGTTATCTTGGTAGGAGGTTCTACTCGTATCCCAAGAATCGTTGAAGAAGTTGAAAAATTCTTCGGTAAAAAAGCGTCTAAAGGAGTTAACCCTGATGAAGTTGTTGCAATTGGAGCAGCTATTCAAGGTGGAGTTCTTTCTGGAGATGTAAAAGATGTATTGTTACTTGACGTTACACCTTTATCTTTAGGTATCGAAAC
>NZ_DASTTN010000127.1:0-14254 GCF_035760125.1 Flavobacterium sp. | reverse complement strand
AAAACAAACACAATAGAAAGCGGGCTTCAATTTTATAGAAATGAAAATTTAGATTATTTCGAAAAAATTGAAAGTAAACTTCAAGTTGTTCAATCCGATATTATATCTTATGCTATCAATAATGAAATAAAAAGTAATTATGTAAATACTAATAACGTATTTTCAACACTTGATACTCCTATTTTTATTGACGGAGAATTAAAAGGGATTCTTTCTTATGAATCCACAGAAAATATAAAAAATTGGGACAATGAAGATATTAATTTTGCCAAATCTATTTCTGATTTAATTGTAATCGCATTAACTTCTCAAATGCGCTTGGAAATAGAACAAAGACTTGCCTATAAAAGCGAACTACTTTTAGTTATCAATAAAAATACAAATCAATTTTTATTACAAAAAAGTACTAGTAAACTCATTATGGGAATTATAAATGAGATAGGAAAAATAACCCTATCCGAACGTATTTCCTATTTTAAGAAAGATCCAAAAACTCATTTATTTGACCAAAAATGCATGTGGACAAATGAGCTACAAGATTTTGAAAAAGTTCATCCTAAATTACAGAATCTCTCCTTTTCTGAATTTGATAATAATATAAAAGATTTATCACCTCAACAATTTTTTGAAAGCATTAAGGAAAAAGTTCAAAATGAAAAAGTAAAATCATATTTAGAGAGTTTAAACCCAAACTCTATGTTATTTTTTCCTGTTTTCATAAAAAATGAATTCGAGGGCTTTTTTGCTTTCGATGATTCTACCAAGGAACGCGTTTGGAGTAACGATGAAATTTCCATCTTAAATTTATTGGTGAAAAATATTTCATCCTCTATAGAAAGAAATATAAACGAAGCCATTATTGAAGAAAGTGAAGAGCGATTCCGATTACTGGCTAATAATATTCCAGGAACAGTCTATCTTTCTAATTTTGATGAAAAATACTCTAAAATCTATCTTAATGATGAAATAGAGAAATTGACAGGTTATGAAAAATCTCTTTTTTTAGATAATAAAAAACACTTAATAGACTTAATATTTCCTGAAGATTTACATATTGTTGAGCTGGAAAACAAGATTGCTCTTGAAGAGAAAAAACCATTTCATGCTATTTATAGAATTATGCATAAAAATGGTTCTTTAATTTGGGTAGAAGAGTTTGGAGATGCAATTATAAAAAATGGCGAAATTACTTACTTGGAGGGTATTATAATTGATATTACCGAAAAGAAGAAAAATGAATCCATTGTCAAAGAAAAAGAATTAGCCGAAGCTGCGAATAAAGCGAAATCAGAATTTCTTGCCAACATGAGTCATGAAATACGAACTCCCTTAAACGGAATCATTGGCTATACAGATTTATTAATGAATTCGAAACTGGAAAACACACAAAAACAGTATATGAATACCATTAACCAATCAGCTAATATTTTATTGGAAGTGGTAAATGACATACTGGATTTTTCAAAAATTGAATCAGGAAAACTAGAACTCAATATAGAAAAATACTGTGTCGACGATATTATTCTTCAAATAAAAGAACTAATCAATTATCAAGCCCATTCCAAAAATTTAGAAATAAACTACATTATCGAGGAAAATGTACCAAAATACATTTGGGTAGATTATATCCGTTTAAAGCAAGTACTCATCAATCTACTAACCAATGCAGTCAAATTTACCCATAAAGGAAAAATTGATCTTACCATTTCACCATTAGAAATTCAAAAAAGTCAAACTTTATTGCGCTTTTCAGTAAAAGATACTGGAATTGGAATTCGAAAAAACAACCAAAAAATAATTTTTCAAGCCTTTTCACAAGAAGACAGTTCTACCACCAAAAAATTTGGAGGAACAGGATTAGGATTGACTATTTCCAATCAATTGCTTGGATTGATGAACAGTAAATTACAGATTAACAGTCAATTCAATATAGGAAGTACTTTTTTCTTTGATATAAAGCTAAAAAGCAGCAATAAATCAAAACAAAAAAAAGCAGTACATACAGAAAAAAATATCTCAGAAAATCGTATATTAACCTTAGAAAATGAAGAGCCAAAAATATTGATTGTTGAAGATAACAAAATCAATATGCTCCTGACCAAAACATTAGTCAAACAGATTATTCCAAAATGTACTATTTATGAATCTGTTGATGGCGAAAAGGCACTTGTAAAAGCATTGGAAGTTATTCCAGATATCGTTTTAATGGATATTCAAATGCCTTTAGTTAATGGCTATGAAGCCACAAAACAAATTCGAGAAATAAAGCAATTTAAAGACACCATTATTATTGCCCTTACTGCTGGAACCGTTATGGGTGAAAAAGAAAAATGTATTGAAGTGGGTATGAATGATTATGTACCAAAACCAATTGTAAAGAAAACGCTTGAAGATATTTTAGAAAAATGGCTAAAAGCTAAAAGCAACGCATTATAAAATCGTCATGATTCCAAATTCATTAAGTAAATGGAGAATGGCAGTAATATATTCTTACAAAACTAATACTATCTAGATATGAAATGGATTGGCAGAAGACAAAGTGATAATGTAGAAGATCGCAGAGGAATGTCCACTGGAGGCAAAACCGTTATTGGCGGAGGAATAATTGGAATTATTATTTTACTTGTAAATGCTTTTGGTGGTGAAAATGCCCAAATGATAACACCTATTTTGGAGCAATTTAACCAACCGCAAACTACACAAACAGAATCAAGGCCCTTAACTGAAGCCGAAAAAACAGAAGGTGAATTTGTCAAAACGCTATTGGCGGACAATGAAGATGTTTGGACCCAAATTTTTGAAGAAAATGACCTGACATTCGAAGCTCCAAAACTTATTCTTTTTAGTGGCCAGGTTGAAACAGCCTGCGGAGGAGCCAGTTCGGCTTCTGGACCTTTTTATTGTCCCGGCGACAGAACTATTTATATGGACATGTCTTTCTTCGAAGAACTTCGAACCAAGTTTGGAGCCAAAGGAGGTGATTTTGCAGTTGCATATGTAATGGCTCATGAATTTGGACACCATATACAAACGTTATTAGGAACCTCTGGAAAAGTGCATCAATTACAACAAAACAAAAGCGAAAAGGAGGGCAATAAACTTTCTGTTGCTTTAGAATTGCAAGCAGACTTTTATGCAGGGCTTTGGACACATTATAACGAAAATAAAAATGCCATGCTCGAAGAGGGTGATATTGAAGAAGCATTGAGTGCTGCAAATGCGGTAGGTGATGATGCAATCCAGAAAAAAATGCAAGACCAAGTTGTCCCTGACTCCTTTACCCACGGCACCTCCGAGCAAAGAATGTATTGGTTCAATCGTGGTTTTGAAAGCGGAGATATCAAAAAAGGAGATACTTTTTCGGAGATGGATTAAATCGAAATTTAATCAATGTTATTTTCAAAATTAGTAACATCACAGCTACGATTCAACAACATCCATTCTATCTTTAAGTAAACAAGTAAGGTAATCAAAGGCAGATAGAAAAAATTAGCAGTACCTTTGCACCAACTTAAAGGAGTAAACTAAATAAATAGTGTTTGCTTCATAAACACAATTTATGTCATTCAATTCATTAGGATTATCTGATGCTTTATTAAAAGCCATCAGCAAAAAAGGATATACAACTCCTTCCCCAATACAACAAAAAGCAATTCCACCTATTTTAGAAGGTAAAGATGTATTAGCATCTGCACAGACGGGAACAGGAAAAACAGCAGGATTTACACTACCCATATTACAATTATTATCGCAGGGAAAACACTTAAGCCACAGACCCATTCGTGCTTTAATTTTAACACCAACAAGAGAACTGGCTGCTCAAATATTAGCCAATATAAAAGAATATAGTACATATTTAGATTTACGCAGTACAGTAATTTTTGGTGGCGTAAACCAAAACCCACAAGTAAGTCAATTGCGTCAAGGGGTTGATATTCTTGTCGCAACTCCCGGTCGATTAATCGATTTGCAAAATCAAGGTTTAATTTCGCTTTCAAAAGTAGAAATCTTGGTTTTGGATGAAGCAGACCGTATGCTGGACATGGGGTTTTTACGAGACATTGAGCGTGTCATGAAAGTGTTGCCTCCAAAAAGACAAAACTTACTATTTTCCGCAACTTTTTCAAAAGACATTAAGAAATTGGCAATGGGTATTTTGCACCATCCAGTTCAAGTTGAAGCCACTCCCGAAAATACAACTGTTGATGCCATTATTCAAAAAATATATCCTGTTGCAAAAGAGAAAAAAACAGAATTGATAATTAAACTTATTTCCGAAGGCAACTGGAAACAGATATTGGTGTTTACCCGAACGAAACAAGGAGCAAACAAGCTAACTGAAAGTATGATTAGCTCCGGAATTAAAGCAGCAGCTATTCATGGCAATAAAGGTCAAGGCGCACGAACCAAGGCACTTGCTGGTTTCAAAAACGGAAGCCTAACAGCTTTAGTCGCTACAGATATAGCAGCTCGAGGTTTGGACATCCCATTATTACCGCATGTTGTTAATTTTGAATTGCCTAATATTCCCGAAGATTATGTCCATCGAATTGGTCGAACTGGAAGAGCTGGAGCGAGTGGTGAAGCTATTTCATTAGTTAGTCCAGACGAAACCACCTTTTTACGAGATATAGAAAAATTAGTTGGCTTAAAATTGCCTAAAGAAAACATTAAAGGTTTTGAACCGGACCCTAATGCATCAACTGAACCAATCAAACAAGGTCAAGGGAGACAACAACGCAATTCAACTCCTAAGAAGCCAAAAACAGATACTACAAACAGAAGCAGTACTAGTTTTGGGCCAAGACGTCCAAATCAAAATAATGACAGACGTTCTAACAGATAATTTCATTTAAAAACCTGAGTTTTTATTAATTTTTGGGAGCAGAAGTTTTTCGGCTCTTTTGAAAATAAGTCCCGCTTTACGTTACAATCTCTCTCGTCTCGTCTTCAGGGACGAGACGAGAGAGGATTTCCACTGCAATCGGGGCTATAATTCAAGTTTTTTATTTCTTTGAAATTTTTTCAAAAAATCAAAAATCACAATCGAAATCATTCCAATTACATTAACCCAACCAACCATCACGATCCAAACTTCGGTATTGAATGGCTTCCGAAATATGACCAGAACCAACCAAATCTGCTCCTTCTAAATCGGCTATAGTTCTAGAAACTTTCAAAATTCTATCAAAAGCACGGGCGGAAAGGTTCAATCTTTCCATAGCGGTTTTCAACAGTTGTAACGAAGCATCATCAAGTGAGCAATGCTCGCGTATTTGTTTCGAACTCATTTGCGCATTATAATGAATATGATCTATTTCTTCGAATCTTTTGGATTGGATTTCACGAGCCGAAGTAACTCGTTTTCTTATTTCTACGCTACTTTCCCCATTTCTTTTTTCGGTTAATTTATCGAAAGGAACCGGCGTTACTTCAATATGAATATCAATCCTATCCAATAAAGGACCGGAAATTTTACTCAAATAGCGGGTCATTTCATGAGGAGATGAAGTGTTTGGAGAATCGGGATCATTAAAAAATCCGCTCGGACTCGGATTCATACTTGCCACCAACATAAATGACGAGGGATATGTTATCGTAAATTTTGCTCTCGAAATGGTTACTTCCCTATCTTCCAATGGTTGTCGCATTACTTCCAATACTTCTCGCTTAAATTCGGGTAATTCATCCAAAAACAAAACCCCATTGTGTGCCAACGAAATTTCGCCGGGTTGCGGATAACTGCCCCCACCCACAAGCGCCACACTCGAAGCTGTATGATGCGGACTGCGAAATGGGCGCTGATTCATTAATCCCACATCCTTTACTTTTCCGGCTACACTGTGAATTTTTGTAGTCTCCAAAGCTTCTTTCAAAGTCATTGGAGGCAAAATACTAGGCAGTCGTTTGGCAATCATCGTTTTTCCGGATCCTGGAGGGCCAATCAAAATAATATTATGTCCACCCGCAGCAGCTATTTCCATACAACGTTTTATGGATTCTTGTCCGCGTACTTCGGAAAAATCAAATTCCGGAAAATCTAAGGTTTTATAAAATTCATCACGAGTATTAATAACCGTAGGGGCAAGTGTTCCCTTTCCTTCAAAAAAATCAATAACTTCCAATACATTTTCCACACCGTAAACGTCAAGACCGGCAACAATAGCAGCTTCTTTTACGTTTTGTTTAGGTAGAAAAAAACCTTTAAACCCTTCTTCTTTGGCTTTAATGGCAATAGGAAGTCCCCCTTTTATAGGCTGTAAACTTCCGTCGAGCGAAAGCTCCCCCATAATGAGGTATTTGCCCACTTCATCTGATTTGATTTGTCCCGATGCGGCAAGAATTCCTATGGCAAGGGTCAAATCATAGGCAGATCCTTCCTTCCTTAAATCGGCAGGAGCCATATTGATGGTTATTTTTTTAACCGGAAGACTGTAACCATTATTTTTTAAGGCGGCAGCAATGCGGTAACTGCTTTCTTTTATGGCATTATCCGGTAAACCTACCAAGTGATAACCTACACCTTTATCAATATTCACCTCTACGGTGATTGTAGTTGCCTCAACCCCAAAAACGGCACTTCCATAAACTTTGATTAACATATATAATAGTTTTAATTAAATGTAAATACTATTTTACTTCAAACCAAAAATATTTAATCAAATTCTTACTTATGTAACAACTTTATGTCTTGATGTATTTAAAATTACGAATACACCAACCCTATTTGCTCTCTCACTTTATCCACAATTGTAATAAGATCCAAACTGTTTTGATGGGACCAAAGTTCGCTTTCTATTTTATTTGCCCTGATACAAGCATGACATTCCTCAATTTCGTAGGTATAGCCTTTACCAAGCGTTGGTCTTTTGAATTTTTCTTTATGACCGTCATGAATCAGAGTATAGGATTCCGCCATATACCAAGGAGAGTTGAGATTAATTCGACCTTGCGTGCCACTTATGGTAGCTTTAAGATTAGAAGAAGATAAAAAACTGGAGTGCAATATCGCTTGTGCAGTTTCATATTGTAAAATGATAGATGTTTGCAAGTCGGCACCAGTGGGATGAAAATTGGACTTGGCGACAATCTCTTTTGGAATTCCTAACATCAAATAAGCCAAAAACAAAGGATAAGCACCAACATCCATCAATGAACCACCACCTAGTTTTATATCAGTCATTCTGTTGCCTTCGAGATTTTCTACTGCAAAAGCAAAATCGGCGTTAAGGTATTTCACGTCGCCTATTAATCCGTTTTGAACATGCAGCAACGCTTCACGCACCGAAGGATTGAAACGAGTCCAGAACGCTTCCATGAAAAACTTGTTGTATTGTCTTGCCGTTTCAATCATCTGAAGAGCATCTTGATAACTCAAGGCTATCGGCTTTTCGCACAGTACATGTTTATTATTTTGCAATGCCATGATTGTTAGTTCGGCATGTGAATCGTGTGGTGTGGCAATATAAAGAATATCGATATTTTCGCCCTGAAAAAGCTCTTCATATGAACCATATGCTTTTGGACATTGGAAACGATTGGCAAAATCTTTGGCTTTGTCCAAATTTCGGGAAGCTACCCCACAAAGCTCAGCCGATTCTACCAATTGCAATTCACTGGCAAATTGTTGGGCTATTTTTCCTAAACCAACAATTCCCCATTTTATTTTTATATTATTTCCCATTAGAGACTTACTTTTTAATAATTAAATACAATGTTTTAAAGAAAATCAAATTGTTTTAGCAATGCAAGACTAAAAATTTAACTGCAAAACTCCCAAAAGCAGACTAGAGACGAAAGGCTTTTTTCGGTTAAACTTAAGGCTTATCTCTCCCTATGAATCTTTCTTTTCCGAGTAAAAAGTTTACGGCTCTCAAAACATTCTTATCAATGGATTCCTCCGTTTTGAGAAAGGACAAGTACCGAACGATTTCCAATTGTAATGATGGTCGTAAACTATCGAATATTCTTTGTGCCTCTGGATTATCCCTTAATCCATTGATTAGTTTGGGATGCATCGGAATCACTCTTTCTTCTGGGTCAAAAGCAATTTCAAAATTCGCAGTATCACCTACTTCTTTCTTAGCTGTTTTTCGCATGGGAGTATTTAGGTACAACCGCCAATGTCCACTGTATTTTATTAAGGTTTGGATAAATTCGTGACCATCAATTTTCATTTTGACCGGAATTTTTCCTTTGTCTTTATTGGCTTCCTTAAAAATAGAATCCAAAACAGTATCGGGTAGAAAAACAAATGGGTTCACCCCTATTATTTGAATTTCAGCAGAAAATTTATTTGTTCCCATATACATATTTAAAGAATAAAGTGTTCCAATGTTGCAATAAATTAGGTTTCTGCAAGCTTAAATCCACAACTCTGTCAATTTTCTTTCTTTTGTTTACAATAAACAAACCAAATAAAATCATCACAAAAGGGACTACTCTAAACAATGCGGATTTTATTTCTTCATCCATCTTTTTCGTTTTCAGTTAAAGTAATTTATCGTAAACGAAAATACAAATTAAAAACTGAAATTATTCAAACTTAAAACAACCAAAATTCCTGTTTGCAAGTTTGCGACTATTATTTCTTATATTTGAAAAAGGAAGGAAAATCAGACCAAGCTAGCTCAAATAAGGTTTATTGGTCTGATTTTATCAGACCAATAAACGAGTTGTGTGCAATTATAAAACCAAAAATATGAATAGATTAAAATTGATGTTAATAATGTTTTTTTTCTTGCCAAACTTTATTTTTTGCCAAGACATTAAGGATTACTCTAAAGTAAAAACAAATTCTGGGGAAGTAATAATTCCAGGAAATTGGGAGCAATTAAATAAAATGGATGACTCTGGTCAAACTTACCTAAAGAATAAAGATGGAGTAATTATAGCAGTTGCTCAAAATCCCAAAAAAGCATATCCTTTTTTTAAAAACAATGAATCAGATTATGAAAACGTAAAATTATTTTACGCATGGGATTCTGACTATTATAAAGAGAATAAGTTCAAAACGGATAAGATTAAAGAAAATACTGAGTTAGAATATATAATTTGGAAATATAATGACAAGAAACTCGATAATGTATTTCTATTCGGTTCGACTAAAAATAATTTTTTAAATCTTCTTGTTTACTCTAATAATTGGAGTGAAGATGAAAAGATAATTTTTTTAGAAAATCTATACAAATTAAATAAATAACTACACACAACAGCAGTTACACGAGATTTGAGTTTTAGTCATCAGCTGAAACTTGGTTTTGTATTTGAAAGTTAAGTCTTTAACCGAAAATTAAGGCTTACTTTTCCCCAAACCTAGTGTAGCTGCGGGACGTTATAAGCAAGTTTAACATCACGAAACAAAATTAAATCAAAATGAGAAATTTTATAATTCTACTATTTTTATGTCTATTAACAAACTTTAGTTTTGCTCAAACTCAATTGGAAATGAATACTGAAGCGGGAGCAAATTATCAAAAGGCAGATAAAGAATTGAACTCTACATACACTAAGATTTTAAAAGAATATAAATCTGACACTACTTTTATAAAAAACTTAAAAGCCTCCCAAAATATTTGGATAAAATTTCGTGATGCTGAAATGAAAATGAAATATCCTGACAGAGAACCTGGCTATTATGGAAGCATTCAACCTGTATGTTGGTATAATTATCTAGAAGGATTGACAAAAAAACGAACCAAAGAGCTAAAAATTTGGCTCACGGGAATTGAAGAAGGAGATAGTTGCTCTGGCTCAGTGAAAATGAAATAAAAACCTGCTTATAACAGCTACTACAACGGATTTGGGCAATGGGTTTAATGGAAAGTTGGTTTTGTATTTGGAATGACTTGGCAAATCCGAAAATAGGGCTTAATTTAGTCCCAAACCCGCTGTAGTACCAGAACGATACGTAACATCTTTTACAAAAAACATAAAATAGAAATAAAAAAATGACAAAAATTGCTTTAATAACAGGTGCAACTTCAGGAATAGGAAAAGCTACAGCAATTAAATTAGCTCAAAACGGATATAATTTAATCGTTTGTGGACGCCGTTCAGAGAAACTGGAAGAGTTGAAAAATTTATTATCAAGTACTGTGAAAATTCATAGTTTGATATTTGATGTTCGCAGTAGAAAAGATGTTGATCTTCAACTTAATTCTTTACCAAATGAATGGAAAAACATTGATGTACTGGTAAATAGCGCAGGTAATGCTCACGGACTTTCTTCGATCAATAATGGAGAAATTGAAGATTGGGACGCAATGATTGATGGAAACGTAAAAGGATTATTATATGTTTCGAGAGCAATAATTCCACAAATGGTTGAAAGAAAAAAAGGCCATATCATAAATTTGAGCTCAATTGCGGGGAAACAAACCTATGCAAATGGGGCAGTTTATTGCGCTTCAAAAAAAGCAGTAGAAGCAATAAGCGAAGGGATGAGACTTGACTTAACCGAACATGGAATTAAAATTACTAACATCGCACCAGGCGCAGTTGCAACAGAATTTTCAGAAGTTAGATTTAAAGGAGATACTGAAAAAGCTAAAAAAGTTTATGAAGGCTACGATCCATTATTGGCAGATGATATAGCAGATTTTATATTTTATGCGGTCAACGCTCCTGATAGAGTTACCATTGCCGATGCAACAATATATTCTAAATCTCAATCTGCACCGACAACAATTTACAAAAAATAAAAGTAATAATCTTATAGTGATAATGGTAGCCTCTTGAAAATTAAATTTTTAGAAAGACACTAAAAAAAAAGCCCGTTTAAATAGTTTTTTAACGAGCTTTCGTTTTTATGCAAAATGGAGTATTTTAGGAGTTCTCTTTTTAATTCGTATTTACGTTTAGCAGAAAATAAGCAACTAAAAAACCTAATGACAAATAAAATGAAACTACCACCATATGACATTTTCCCAATTATCTCTGGCAACAAAATCACGTTACGAGAAATTCTGGTTTCGGACATTGAAGACCTTATTGAAATTTCGTTTTATGATGCTGTTCAGGCAACTACTTTACAAGAAGCAACAGAAATGCAGCTTAAAATAAACAAAGACTATATTGACGGGAATTCCATTCATTGGGGTATTGCAGACAATTTAACAAATAAAATTATTGGGACTTGTGGTTACTATCGTGGACTTGATCAAGGAACTGGGGAACTCGGTTGCGTTTTATTACCTCAATACCAAGGGCAAGGTTTTATGACCGACGCTATGTTATCAGCCATAGACTTTGGGATAAACAATATTGGACTAAAACGAGTTTGGGCAATAACAACTAAGCAAAACGAGAAAGCAATAAAACTTCTTGAGAACCTTAACTTTATTAAAATAGCAGATTTGGATGATAGTGAAATTGAATATGAATTAAGTAAGAATACATAACATTTTATCTCGTGAAGAATAACACGGATTTACAACAATTCAAATCAAAATAAAATACTGATGACGAAAACAAACCAACCCATAGACCAAGATTTTTTAGATCAACTGACTTTTGAACCATTGTCAAAAGACAATTGGGGAAAATTTGTTCAGCTTTTTGGTAACAAGGGAGCCTGTGGTAACTGCTGGTGTATGTCATTCAGACTCAAAAAAAGTGACTTTGACGAAGGGAAAATAAATGATGGTAACAAAACTGCTATGAAAGAACTTATTTGGAGCGATAAACCAACTGGTATTCTAGGATTTTATGAAGGGCAGCCAATTGCTTGGTGCGCATTTGCTCCACGCGAAGATTTCTTAAAACTTGAAAACTCAAGAGTTCACAAACGAATTGACAACAAAGCTGTTTGGTCAATCCCTTGCTTTTTTATTGACAAAAATTTCAGGAGACAAGGTGTTTCAGTCGAACTTTTAAAGGCAGTTATCAAGTATGCACAACATGAAAAAATAGAAATCATTGAAGCATATCCAACCACTCCCACACAAGAAAAACTTCCCGACGCATTTGCCTGGATTGGTCTCTATAAATCTTTTGACCGTGCCGGTTTTACAATTGTGGACAGGACTTCTAAAAACAGGCCTATGGTTCGTTATTATACAGAACAATAATTTTCAAATTGATTTTTTCATCTTAAAAATCAAAATCCCTCATTTCTACTAAAGATCTTATATACTCGCATAAGGGATTACTTCACTATGTATTTATTTTCATCGGAGTTCAGTGAATTTCATTTGAAGCTAGCTACCGAAGTAGTGCGGATAGCCCGACCGCCGCTAGAGAAAAGGGCAATGACAACAAAGTAACTAGCCCTTTTCTCTAGCGGGGATTACGCCCAAACGAGCTTTTTACGAATTGACGAAGTAAACGAACTTTGGTAAACTGTAGAAGCAATTAGGATTTATGATTTTGTGGTAAATTGTAATGCTCAAACAAGTAAATTCTTTAAATTTGAATCAAATATTTTAAAAAAAATACCATGGGACTATTTAATGCCATTCTGGGCAATGCATCGGAAGTGAATCTTGAAAATCTTTCGAAGGAATTTGAACCTTTAATGATAGCAGGCGAAACGATCGAGAAAGGATACAAAGTAATCAAGGATATGTTTGTTTTCACGAATAAAAGACTGATTTTGGTTGAAAAACAATTGGTAGGCAGTAAGGTGGACTATCTTTCGATTCCCTATACTTCTATTAAAAAATTCTCTAAAGAAAGTGCCGGAATCCTAGACATGGATGCCGAATTAAAAATTTGGCTTTCTGGGGAAGATGCTCCTATTTCTAAACAATTTGGCAAAGGCGGAAATAATATCAATGAAATATATCAAATCCTTAGCCAACATATATTAAAGTAATTTTAGATTAAGGAAATAGAGAAAAGAAACAAGATGAAAGAAAATAAGGATTCGATTTCGAAATCCAAAATCCAAAAATCTTTCTTCTTGACTCTTTCTTCTTGACTCTTTTTAACTCTCTTAAACCCCATCTCTTATGAAAATAATTATACGCACTTTTAAACTCAAGCTTAAGCACACTTTTACGATTTCGAGAGAGTCGCACGATATTCAGCCTACATTGATTGTGGAATTGCAAAGTGAGGGATTTTCGGGTTTTGGTGAGGCTACTTCAAATCCATACTATAATATTACGGTGGATAGCATGAGAGCCAATTTGGAATCAATTATTCCTTTTATAGAATCGCACAATGACGAAACTCCTGAGGAATTCTGGGACGCAGCTTCGGCTTTATTGAAGAATGATATGTTCGCCTTATGCGCTTTAGATATGGCTTACAATGATTTGTATGCCAAGAAAAAAGGTAAAAAGCTATACGAACTTTGGGGGAATTCTCCTTTGCACAATCCTAAAACCGATTATACGATTGGGATTGACAAATTGGATAAAATGGTGATGAAGCTGAAAGAAATGCCTTGGCCAATCTATAAAATCAAACTAGGCACCAAAGATGATATTGCCATTGTTACCGAATTGCGTAAACATACCGATGCGCGTTTCCGTATTGATGCCAATTGTGGCTGGACGGTTTCCGAAACCATTAATAATGCAATTGCTCTAAAAAAACTGGGGGTCGAATTCTTGGAACAGCCTATGAAAGCAGACCAATGGGCGGCACACAAAGAGGTTTTTAAACACTCTGTGCTACCTATTATTGCTGATGAAAGTTGCATTATTGAAGAAGATGTCGCTAAATGTCACAACCATTTTCATGGGGTAAATATAAAGCTAGTGAAATGTGGCGGTCTTACTCCAGCTAGAAGAATGATTGCCGAGGCCAAACACTATGGCATGAAAACAATGGTGGGTTGTATGACGGAATCTACGGTTGGTATTTCGGCTATCGCACATTTACTACCGGAGTTGGATTATGTAGACATGGATGGTGCTTTATTACTGTCTGAAGATATTGCCACTGGCGTTACGATTACTGACGGGATTATTCATTATGCAGATTCCAACGGAATTGGCGCTAGTTTAATAACCCGATAACAACTATAATAGCATAAACTAATGCAGGTAAAAGAGATTCCAAATAGAGTATTTTACAAGAACGGAGAAGAGTTTCTGTACTTTGGTGGCACCAATTATTTGGGCGTTACTACCCTACCCGAGTTTCAAAATATACTGTTGGCTAGTTTTCAAAAATGGGGAACGAGTTATGGAAGTTCCCGTTCGGCAAACATCCAGTTGGAGATTTACAAAACTGCAGAAGATTTACTGGCCAGACAAATAGGAACCGAGGCTGCTGTTACAATTTCCTCTGGGATGTTGGC
>NZ_DASTTN010000126.1:0-20622 GCF_035760125.1 Flavobacterium sp. | reverse complement strand
ATTAGTTGTCAATCCATTAGGAATAGTAATTTCTATAAAATAGTTACCATCTTTATCTGTAACAGTAGACATTGTTTGAATTTTACCTTCTAACATACCATATTCTTGATATGGAAAATTATCAAGTTTAATTAATACTTTTTGGTTTTGTTTTATTTTTCCCGAATTCTGAGGCAGAACTATTAAGTTTCCAATAAATTGTTGCTGATTCTCAGGTAGAATTGTTGCCAATAAATCTCCAGTTTTTATTAGCTGATTTTCTTTCCAAGAGTTTTGAAATTGAAAAATACCATCATAATTAGCGATAAATTGATAGTTTTGCTGCCAAATGTGAATGCTTTTTTTTAATTCATCCAAAGCCTGGTAAACAGAACTTAAATTAGTAATATCAGTTTTTTCTTGAGATATCTGACTACCTATTATTTGTTTGTGCGTTTGGTTGATAGCCTCTTTTTGTTGTGAAATAGCTAAATTGGTTTGGTCATAACTTTGTTTTGCTTGTAAGTTATTTACTTTTTGAATTTCCAAATCATAGCCTGAAATTACTCCTTTGTCGAAAAGTTGTTGTGATCGTTTAAATTGTTGATCGCTTAAGGACAATTTTGCTAATTCTAATTTTTGTTGAGCATAAAGAGATGACAGTCTATTACTATTTTCATTCTGTGAACTTAGACCTGCATTAATTTCCTGTGAGTAAGGCTGTAGTTTTTGGTTTAATTCATTTTCAATATAAGCTTTATGGAATTGAATATAAGCTGTTTGAATTTCTCCAAGTTCGAGGTTTTTCAATTTATCAAACGGGAAACTAAAGCTCTGATAATTTGCAGTAATTGCATTGATTGCGTTCGTTAACGTTTGTACATCTTGATAATTTGCAGTACTCTCTAATATAGCTAATACATCTCCTTTTTTTACTTTTTTAGAATTAGTAGCGTATATTTTGGCGATACTAGAATTGACTTTCGATTCTAGTCTTTCAGGAGGATTTACGGAAGTAATGACAGCTTTTGCAGAAATAATATCAGGATATTTTACAAACCATGTACCAATAAGAGTGAATATCATTATTGTAAAAATGATAGAAATTCCATAGCGTAAAATCCATGCTGGAGGATTAGACAGTACTTCTTGAACAGATTCTGAACGTAATTCGATGTCTTCTAAAACATTTTTTTTTGTCATTTTATATTTTTTAGTGAAAATGATTAATTTCCTAATTCTAATTGATTTTTTACTAACTCAAAGTAATTTCCTTTCATAAGAATTAAATCTTTGTGCGTTCCAATTTCTACTATTTTTCCTTTCTCTAAGACTACTATTTGATCTGCGTTTTTCACGGTCGAAAGTCGATGAGCAATAATAACTGCTGTTTTTCCTTTTAGAAATTGATTTAGATTTTCCATGATTACCTTTTCATTATTGGCATCAAGTGAGGAAGTAGCTTCGTCAAAAAATAAATAATTAGGATTTTTATAAACTGCTCTAGCTATTAAGAGACGTTGTTTTTGCCCACCAGAAATTCCTGTTCCTTCATTTCCAATTTTAGTATTGTACGAGAGAGGCAAGCTTTCTATAAATTCCTTAATATTAGCAGTTTCAACAGCGTGCAAAAGTTTGTTTTTATCTACATAATCATCTCCTACTGCAATATTATTTGCGATGGTATCATTAAAAATGAATCCTTCTTGCATTACCACACCACAATTTGATCTCCATGCACTAGGTGAAATATTATCAAATTTGATATTCCCAAGGACAATTTCTCCATTATTTGGTTCATAAAACTTCATCATGAGTTTTAACAGAGTCGTTTTTCCGCTACCACTGGTACCTACAATAGCAGTTGTTTTTTGCTTAGGGATAAGTAAATTTAAATTCTCAAGTACATAATCTGGGTTACCTGTATATCTAAAAGATAAATTTTTTATACTGATATCCGAATGTTGTAAATCGTGAATTTTAGGATTTAATATGTCTTCTTCATCTTCTTTATCGTGAATTTCTCCTAATCTTTCTAAGCTAATTTTGGCATCTTGTAGCGAACGGACAAATTCTACCATCTGCATTAATGGGCTATTTAATTGACCTATTATATACTGTACTGAAAGCATCATTCCAAGTGTTAAATCTCCTTTTACCACTAATGTTGCTGAAAAAAAAGTAATTAATAGGTCTTTAAGATGATTAATAAAGTTTGAACCTACAGATTGCCATTGCTCAAGTGTCAAGGATTGCATACTTACCTTAAAAAGACGAATTTGTACAAATTCCCATCCCCAACGCTTTTGCTTTTCGGCATTGTGCATTTTTATTTCTTGCATTCCGTTAATTAGCTCCATCACTTTGGACTGTTCACTTGCGACTTGTGAGAAACGTTTGTAATCTAATTTTTTTCTCTTTTTTAAGAAAAACAGTATCCATCCAAGATAAACGATACTACCTACAAGAAAGACCAGAAATAATTGAATGTTGTAAAAAGCAAGCACAAAACTGAACACTACTAAATTCACCAATGAAAACATTACATTGAGGGAACTTCCTGTGAGTAATTGTTCGATTCTATGGTTGTCACCAATGCGTTGCATGATATCTCCTGTCATACGACTGTCGAAATAACTAATTGGGAGTTTCATTAATTTTATAAAAAAATCTGAAACAAGAGAAATATGAATTCTGGTACTCAAATGTAGCATTATCCAAGATCGAAGTACTTCGATTGAAGTTTGGCCAGCAAAAAGCATTAATTGCGCCAAAAGCATCAAATAGATGAAATTTAAATCTTGGGTTTGAATTCCAATATCTACGATGCTTTGAGTAAGAAACGGAAACAATAATGAGAATAAACTTGCTGCGGCCAAACCTACTGTTAGTTGGATGACCAAACCTTTGTAGCGAAATAAGTACTTGGTTAAGTATCCAAAACTCCGCTTGGATTTTTCTGAATCCCATTCATTTTTATAGAACTCTGGGGTTGGTTCCAATAAAAGAGCAATACCTTCTTCTGTTTTCTCATGGGCATTCTTACCTATCCAAAATTTAATAAAATCCTCTTTAGAATAGGTTATTAAGCCATGGCTCGGATCTGATATATAGATTATGTTTTTCTTGATTTTATAAACAACTACAAAATGTTGATTGTTCCAATGAATAATACATGGAAGCGGAGATTCATTTTGTAATGTCTCGAAGTTTATTTTTATACCAAGAGTTCGGAATCCTAAAGCTTCTGCTGCATCACTAAGACCCAGTAAACTACTCCCTTCACGAGTAGTTTCTGAAAGATTTCTAATATGTTGTAATTCTATTGTTTTTTTGTAATATTTTGCTACAATGCGCAAACATGTTGGCCCACAATCTTTGGAATCGGGTTGTTTGTAGAAAGGGAAGTTTTTTATTCTCAAAGCACTAGGTTTTTTTCTTCAATTAATTCATCGATGAAATAATTGAGTTCATTAATTTGGTATTCTTTTGGTATAATATGTCCATTAAGGATAATGACAGGAGTAAAATGAATGGCATTTTCTAAACACCAATTGTATTGGTTTGGGATCATTTTAGTATAGTATTCGGAATGATTATTTTCCCATTTGTTTTTCCATTTTTCTAAATCTAGGTTTTCAATATGCCAATCATTTAATGACGCAATAGCTTTATGAATTTCTCCACTCCAATAATAGCTGGAGGCTTGTTTGTAAACTAAATTATTTGGATTTTCAGTATTTTCAATATTTATATTAAAAAGTAATTTGATTTTTATTTCATTTGGATTTTTTTTTACCAATTTCATTGCATTTTCATAAGCGGTATGACAATGCCCACATGAAGCACTTATAATCAAAAATAAAGTTATTGGTGTTTCCATTTTACCTATTATAACGGTTTTCAAATTATTTAAGTGGACTTCATCTATTTTTTGATTATTTTTTAATAATGTGTTGAAAACGAGATAATTTCGTTTTAGTTTTTGATATTGTAATTCAGTAATCTCGTACTTACTTATTTTTTTAATTCTATTTTTTAATTCATAACCAACAAAATAAAATAAGACAATTATTAATATTCCAGAAAAAAAGGAAATAATAGAAGTAGAGTTCGGTTTTAGAGAGAAATTAAACGAAATTATTATTAGTTGTAATAGAAGTAGTGTATCGATACCTAGGCAGAGAAGACACCATTTTTTTACGATAAATCCTTGATAATATATTGAGTACAGGATAATTGGAATACTGAAAATTCCTATAATTGAATAAATAAAACTATTTAAATTAAAAGAATTAAGGACAAAAAATAGTGTCAGTGAACTAAAATAAAGTACAGAAATGTCACTTAGGCTAACGTTTTTAAAAACTTTGGCACCTTTGGACGACATCACATCTTTACAGCTTGTTTTTTCTGTTGCATTGCATATTTTTGAAATGGAATCATTATATAGACCCATCTCTTCTCGCACTAAAAAGAAACTAATAAGCAAACCAGTCAGTAAGAGTAAATAATAAAATATTCCTGTGATCAAGTCCTTATTGTTTATTAAAAATAATAGAATTGTTGAGAGTACAAAAGCACCCCCAATTATTACATTGTACTTTTTGTTTGAAGACAATAATTGACTTTCGTTAATTGGATTAGCTTCAATAGCAACAATTATTCCGGTCCAAATTTTTAAATATTCTTCTTTGGAAATCTTTTTTTTGAAACCGTTTGAAAATTCTATAGTTATATTGTTTTTATTTTTTTCTGTAAATACAATCTCCTTTCCAGTGTCTGAATCTACTACTGAAATGAAAGAATATGGAAGATTTTCCAGTTCTTCTTTTTCAATTTTTGCAGCGACATTTTCAATTTCAAAAAAACTAAGTGTATCTATTATCGCATACAGACTCGGAAAATTGGGATGAGATTCTAATTGCATATGAAACCCATCTTCTAGATCGTAATATTGATTTTCTCTTAAATATTTTTTTAGATATGTGAAATTATTCATTTTTAAATTGAATTTATAGGTAATAAAATTTGATGATAGATGCATCTATCCATTACAAAAGAGAATATTTTTTCTTTTAATTCTTCCGGAGTAATATTTTTCATAAAGTCTTCGTCGTCAATTATTTCCAAAGATATCGTATTAACACTCATTGGATTTTCAAAATAATATAGAAGGAAATCCCAATCTTCCATTTTTAATTTATCTTCAATCTTCTTTTGTGGAGAAAAATAATAGATTTCTATTTCATCTTCAGTAATCTCGTTGAATCTTGTGTCTTCTGATAATTTAAATTTGGTATCCAAAATAATTTCCCAAGAAGTGTTCTCCAACCAAGCATACATTTTAGAAAGGAATTCAAAACGAATTTCATCATCTACAATGTCATTCTCTGAACATAGATTGTGTTTTACTAGATTCTTGTTTAGTTTGTCATATTCTTCCGGGAATTCATATCGCAATCTGTATTTTACTTGTTCACACATTTCGATAGACTTTTTAGCATAGCCAACAGTATGGATGTAGGTTTCCTTTATAGGAATGACATGAAACTTCATCACATTAGTAAATGCTTCATTCATTTCAGACTTTAAAAATCTTATATCTAAATTCTTTTGAGTTGCCAATTCAAACCCCAACATTTGTTCATACACCATATTAAAAACCCCAATATCAATCAAATGCAGTTTATCTAAATTAGTATCTATAATTTCAAAAACTTTGTTTTTAAATTCCTTAAAGAAATCTAAATTGCAACCGCCAATTATACCTGCGTTATAGGCATAAATATTTTTTGTTTTTAAATAAATAGGAAATAAATCTTCAGTGATATCTTTAAATTTACTACGTACGATTTCCAATATTTCTTTATATTTTGGAAAATTAAATTCTAAGTTTTGTGCAAATAAGTCAGCTTTTATGAAATCGTCAGAAAGTTTATTCCATATAAAAACATCAGTATCTGCATGAAGAAATGGTTTTTCTTGAAGAGAATAGGTAAGGACTTTTCCTAAAGCCCATAACTCAGCAGGATAATCCTGTAATTCGTTGAGTTCTAAATTTACCTCACTATATGGAATTTCTAATTTATCAATTAACAGTTCCCTCCCTAGATCATCAGTGTAAAACGTAACTTCTTCATAATTTTGCTTGAATTTTAAACAACTAAACATACAAGAGTAAAAAAAGAAGTTGGCGTTTAGCCAACCTCCCTTAAATCTCGCATTCAAATCGTCATTTTCTTTAAAAAAAGGTTTTGACCAAAAACTTTGAATAACTTTCATCTATTTAAGATATAGTTTTATTTTGTTACGCAAAGTCTATAAGGAACTGTGTCGTTCTGAACTTGTCCGTAAGCTACTTTCCATCCATTTACAGCAACTGTCGAAGAACAATTATTAGTTGTATATGAGAAAACTTTGTAACAAATAGCATAACCACATCCTGATCCGTTTATACCATCTACGGGGTAATTATAACCTCCTGAAATTGTTTTTGCTTCTTCTTTAGTAAGAATAGCTCCTTTTAGTTTATTTAAAAAATCTTTTTTCATTTTAATAAATTTAATTTTTTTCTTTGCCTACTCATCAGCTTTTCGGCTTCCGCTTTTAAATTTTAAAATCATATTTTAAAGACATTAACCTTGGGTTCGGTCTCAGGTTGCGCAACCTTATTTAAAACTTTGTTTATTCGTATTTGCAACTACCAATAATCCAGAATATTAACATGTCTTTTCACGACTTACAAGTATTTTATTAGCTGTTAAAATCTTATAGAAAAACTTTTGTTAAAAATCCTTCTTAATTGATTCCCACTAAAGTTTAATAAAGTTTCAATATTTTCAAAATTCAATAATTTTAGTTCATTCCATACACCATCATTATCTTGTAAGGGGTGAAAATTGCGGATGTATCTATAATTGTTTATATCAAGTGATTTCCATAAATTAAAATAACTGTTAGAGTCAAAATCATTTTTATGTCCCCAATTTGTTATTTTTTGATATATCTCATCTTGACTTCTAGCCCAAGATTGATGGATAAGAATAGCTCCAGATTCGATGGTTTTGTTATATTCGTTTACTCTTCCATAATAACAAATAGGATTTGTTGTAGCTACCCAACAGTTTTCTATTATAGGGGAAATAACCAAAAATCCTTTCTCTAACTTTTTAAATAAATTTGCAAATTTGACACATACAGAAAGTGTATTATGATACTTATTTTTGTCTAAATATATTTCCTCTAACTCATTCATAAATGCACCAAAATCAAGAAAATATTCGTCGCAATCTAATTGAATATACCAATCACATTTTCCCATTTTTTTGTATAGAAAATTACGTTCTTCATTTTCATTTATCATTGGGGGATTCAATTCATTATAAAAGGAATCTTCTTTAATTTTTATTTTAGATTCCGTGTCAATTGATTTAATCCATTCAAAAAAGGCAGTTGGAATTTCAAATTTATTCCCAGACCATGTTAGTCTATGCTTGTCTATAACTAAAATGATTTCCTGTACTTTTTCATTTTCATAGACTAATGGCAATGAATATTTCAAATATTCATAATCGTAAGAAACCAAATAACCAACCTTTACAACCATCTTTTTTAAAATTATTTGTTTGCAAAATCAGGTAATAGAATTTCATGTAAAAGGCATTTGTCAAAAACAAACGACAATAACTTTTCCGTTAATGCTTTTTTGGTGTGTTTTGCCGCAATGTCATTATCCAACAGTAATTCTAAACTTAGTTCATTAATGGAAATGGATTCTTGGAAATAGAATAAAATGGCATCCCATTCTTCAAGATTTAGTTGCTCTCTTTGCAATGTTTGAGGTGAAACATAATCTATTTTACTAGAATCATTACCTTCCGAAATTTTAACGGTGGGGTTTAATCTAAATTTTGCATCACAAATAACATCTAAAGAATTTTCTCTCACATACTTGAAAATGGAAAATAAATAGTTTTTTCTCGTTTCTGAAATTTCATAATAATCTTTCCACAACAGATTTTTAGTTCCATTGAATTTTATCTTTTCATACTCTTCAGGGAACTCGTACATTAATAGCGCTTCTATCTGCTCGCAAGCGTAAATTGATTTTTTTGCAAATCCTATTGCATGAATATACTTGGTGTGAAATGCAGCTAAAGGAAAATTCACTAATGGTGTAAAATTGGAATCAATGTTGTCAAAAAATGCTTTGGGATTGATTTCTTTTTTATTAGCAATTGCATACCCTAGTTGTTGTTCGTAGATCATATTAAAAATGCCTACGTCAATTTTGTTAAAAAAATGGTCGTTTTTATTAATGAATTTTTTAGATCGAGAAAGTAGCTTTTTAAAGAAATCTAAGTCAGTACCTCCAATAATTCCTGCATTAAAAGCTAATATTTTTTTATGTTTATATAAAGAATTGATCAGCTCAGCAGGTATCCAGTCAAATAAAGTTAAAATTTCTTCTAATGCTTCTGAATAAATTGGAAAATTTTCTTCTATATTTTGGCAAAATATAGGCGCATTGATTAATTTTTCTGGAAATTTTTCCCAAATAAAAACATCTGTATCTGCATGAATGAAAGGTTTGTTTTGAATGCTATAAGTATAAAGTTTTGGGAGAGCCCATAGTTTTTCATTTGTATGCTCTAAGCTGTCAAAGCAATTTATAAAATTTGAATAAGGGATACCTAATGTTTTATTTACAATAAATTCTCCCTTAGAATCAGTATAGAGATTTACGTCACCATATAGTTCTTTAAATTTTAAACAGCTTAATGCCATGCTGAAGTAAAAATATTTTTCATTTAGCCATCCTCCTTTAAATCTACTGTTTGGATCTTTAGAATTGCTTAAAAAAGGTTTGGACCAAAAACTTTGTATTATCATAATTAATTTTTTAAATTAAAATTTAAGAGGCTTTTTCAAACCTCTTAAATTTTTTTTCAAATAAGACTAAACTCCAACACAATATAATGAAGGATTTGGTTTATAGTAATATAAATTTCTGGGTGTGCAACCAGCTGGAGTTGCTACTTTCGCACCTTGATTGCTGTAGCTACCGCAAACAATGAAAGAGCATGGGCTACCATCTATAAATGATCCATTATACCCACCAGAAATTGTTTTAGCCTCTTCTTTAGAAAGGATTGCTCCTTTTACTTTACTTAAAAAATCTTTTTTCATTTTAATAAATATAAATTTTGTCTGCCTACTCATTAGCTTTTCGGCTTCCGCTTTTTTAATCTTTTAGAATTATATTTTAAAGACATTAATACCAGACTCGGTCTCAGGTTGCGCAACCTTATCTAAAATTCTGTTTATTCGTATTTGCAACTACAAACAATTCAGAAGATTGATTTTTTTTACTAAATTTTAATGAAGTAATTATAAAAATATAAAATATATCTTATTTTTTATCGTATGTTAAATATTAATAAATAACTACAACGATATAGTGTTGATAAAAAAAGTACTACAAATATTATTTGTGTTTTTTGTTTATTAATATTGGTCAATGAATTGGTAATCAATAGAAAAGAGCAGCAATATGATCGCCCTTAAAGTCGATTATATTGCTGCTCTTTTCTATTGATTTAAAGGATTTTATTCCTTTGTATAAAAAAAAGGGCTGTCAGTTATGACAGCCCTTTCTATAATTTAATTATATTGCTTACAAATCTGTAACAGTACATTTTCCATCAAAACCAACTTTTAATTTTGGATGCGCACCTGCAGTAACATCTAAGTCAGATCCACCATCATGATCTGGAGCACCAAGTTCAGTACCAACATTGAATTCCCAATCCGTTGTTGCCCCAAAGAAATAATTACTTGTATTTTTAGATCTAAATTTCATTTTGCCAGCAGTAATGTCAGTTCCAGGATAAGTCCATTCATTAGCTGAAAAGTTGTAAGTCATGGCTGTTTCACCTCCCCAACCAAGAGGGGTTGCGGCACCAATAACACCCCAATTCATTTTTATGGCTTTACATTTTTTAGTAGTTAAGTTAACTTGTATGTAGTACAAACCATCTCCATCTGCACCTGCAATTTTAAGGTCTTTACTTTCTCCACTACTTACTAAGTCAAATTCTTGACCTCCAGTTATAGCCGTAACATCCGCAAGAGTACCATAATTTCCTTCATCCCAAGTTTTTCCGTCACCAGTAAACTTTAATCCGTCACCTGATTTAATTTGTACATAACACTCAAAAAGAGATCCTTTTGATTCACTACCAATGTATTTAAGCTGTATTCCTTTTGTCACATCCCAAGCAGTACCTCCATAATATGCTTGTGGTGCTCCTACCATAAACAATGTAGGAGTAATTACTACTGGATCAGAGTAAGCATGTATTTTTAAAGATTGTACTTCAGAATATCCTGTTGATTTTGAAACTTCAGCTGTTGCAACAACTCTAACATCATAATCTACAAAATCATCAAAAGAAATTGGAGTTTTTCCATTTGAAATTAATTCAAAATTCAATCTGTTTACGGCAGTATTCAAATCTCCAAAAGTAAAATCTCTTGTTGTAGTAGATACTCCAGAGTTAAATACATTTACAGCAAGTGAAAAATCACTTCCTTTTTTTGCAATTTGTAGATTATAAGAGACAGCTCCGTCATATTCTAGTGTTGCTGCAGTCCATGTAAACGTTCCTGCTTTGTCAGCTTCATTTACATCTTTAATCGGTGTAAATTCTGCAGGTGCAGGAAGAGCTTCTAAAACTGCGGGAGTAGTGATTTTTTCTTTCCCATATATGTTGATACTTGGATCCTCATCAGAACAAGAAACCATTGTCAATCCTAATAATCCTAATAATAAAAAAGTTAATTTTTTCATTTTATTTATGTTTTTAATTTAATTAATAACCTGAGTTTTGTGGTAGTAAATTGCTATTTGCAAGGTATGCAGATTCTGGAACAGGAAAAAGATTTCGGTTTGGATCGGTGTCGTTTTTCTCCCACCAAATGTTTTGGAATTTCCCAAAACGAATTAAATCTTGACGTCTGTGTCCTTCCCACATCATTTCTCTTCCTCTTTCTGCTAAAATATCATTAAGTGTGAATCCACTTGAAGCAGTAAGTCCAGCTCTAGTTCTAATTTGATTTACTAAAGCATCACCAGCACCAGCACCACTTAATCTAACTTGTGCTTCAGCTTTCATCAATAAGAAATCAGCATATCTGAAGATTGCAAAGTCATTGCTTAGGTTTTCTTTAGCACCTACAGCAATCTCCCATTTGGCAACTCTTACCCCAGACATTTTAACCACTTCTTTACTGTAAACGGTATTTGACATTTGAAGTTCAGGAATGTAAGGAGTGAAAATTAATGGTGAATCATTTGCAGCCGGGTCAGTAATAATTCCACCATTAATGTCATATTGTTGACCTGATAAAAGCATTTTCTTTCTTAAATCGTTACTTGCAAAGGTTTTATAGTGTGCTTCCAATGTAGCAAAACCATTCCAAGGTGAAGTACTCATCCCAAAAGTAAGTTGCGATAAATAATGTAAAGTTCTCATATGAAGATTAAATCCTTTGAAGGCATCTTGATCATAAGCTATTGTATAGATGTTTTCTTTTGAAGCTTCATTTTTAGTTTTAAAAGAATCTAAAGGATTAGCTTCTAATTGATAGCCAAGCGCCATAACTTGGTCACATGCTTGTGCAGCCTCAGCCCATTTGGCCGTTCCAGTATATACTTGAGCATTCAAATATAGTTTAGCCAATAAAGCATAGGCAGTACCTTTATTGATAGAACTGTTATTAATTCCTGGTTTTGGATCTGGCAAGAAAGGAAGACTTTCATTGATATCCTTAACCAATTGTGCAAAAACTTCGGCTCTTGGTGTTCTTGCAGGAAATTCATTGGCACCAGTAAAAGTCAAAGGCATAGGAATCGCACCAAAATTGTCCATAGCAATGTAAAAATAATAGGCTCTAGATACTTTGGTTTGTGCCAATACAGTTTTTACTTCGTCACTTGCCTGTGCACCTGCTTCCAATAACTCAATAGCTCTGTTTGCTGCTGGTATGTTTCCATAAACAAAATTCCATAAATTCTTTACAGCTTCAGTTGTTGGAGTCCATTCGTGTTTGCTTAATTGTCTCCATTTACCACCATCATCCCAGTCAGCGCCTCTTGTTGGAGCAACTGCTTCGTCTGAAGTTATTTCTTGCGTAAACCACCAACCACCATTGTCAAGCATACTTTGTGTTCCTGCAAAAACGGGGGTAGATACTCTAATGGCTTGTTCTGCATTTTCTGGATATTGGCTTCCTAAAAGATAATCGCTATTGTTTGTGTCCAAATTGGAACAAGCAAAAGAGAGTAAGCTTAAGCCAACTATACTTATTTTACTTTTTAATTTCATAATGATAATATTAAAATATAACGTTTAAACCAACTGTAAAAGTTCTTGTTTTTGGATAGATGTTGAATTGATCTGTACCAAAATAAATTTCTTTATTGTCTTTCCCTCCAGAAAAATTAACCTCTGGATCTATACCGCCATAATTAGTTAGAGTAAAGATGTTATTAACCGAAGTGTAAAGTCTAATTTTAGAAACATTTTTCAAGAAAATTGGACTAGGAAAATTATAACCAATATTGATGTTGTCTAGTTTTATAAAACTACCATCTTCAATGAAGTAAGATAATGATTGAGATGGGGCCTCAGTAACACCAGCATCGTTAAGTATTAAGGCATCGTGGTTTACGTTTCTTGTTCCAATTTGTAATGGATTTCCAAAAACTTGATTGGTTCCATTGTAAATATCATTACCAACAACGGCTCTAAATGACATAGACATATCCCAATTTTTGTATTTAAAATAGTTACTCCAACCCATTTCAAAATCAGGTAAGGCATGACCTATAACTTTTTTGTCATCTGTTGTAGCATCACTTAAATACTTAGTTTGGCCATTATTGTCTTTGATAAGCCATTTCCCACTTGAGAAACCTGCATACTCGTAGCCATAGAAAGTACCTAATTCATAACCTGCCTGCATTCTTTGAGTTGAAACACCAATCAAACCAGGACCAGTAATATAATTTACATCTAAGTAGCTATAGTTATATTGGTCATTTCCTAAGGCTAATACATTTTGTTTATTTTGTGTGTATACAAGAGTAGTACTCCAAGTAAAATCATTGCCATTGATTACTTTAGCATTCAAAGTGGCTTCAATTCCTTTATTTTCCATTTTACCACCATTAATAAAGGTAGTGTTCGAGAAATTAGTTTCAATAGGTACGTTTGTGTTTGCAATTAACATATTGTCAACTGTTTTTTTGTAGTACTCAACTGAACCTGAAATTCTGTCGTCGAACAATCCAAAATCTAAACCAACGTTTACTTCTGTATTCTCATCCCATTGTAAATTTGGGTTCCCATTATTAACGTATTTAAAGTTGGTGATAGGATTTCCTGATGCATCAACTGTAGCTACTGGAGATACTTTTAAATCTTTTGCATCTACTGGAATGTTACTGTTTCCTGAAACACCCCAGCTTCCTCTAAGTTTTAAGGTGTTGATAGCGCTTACATTATCAGCAATAAAACCTTCTTTAGCAATATTCCAAGCAACTTGTACAGATGGGAATGCTCCCCATTGATTGTTGTCTCCGAAAACTGAAGAACCATCATAACGAATAATACCTGCTACATAATATTTAGAGTCATAGTCATACATTGCTCTCGCAAAATATCCGATATCTTTACGAGAAGATTTGAATGAAGTATTGTCTCCTAATTGAAGGTTTTCGAAGTTTAGCAAATTATCAGATCCAAGTATATTCGAAATTGGATTGTTTCCTTGTGCTTTAAATCCATCATAGCCAGTGTTTCTGTATGAGTAACCACCTAATAAAGTTACATTGTGAACATCAGAGAATGTTTTTTTGTAAGTAAGAGTTGACTCAACCATTGACTGCTCTTTGTTGTTGTATTCTCTATTTCCATAACCAGCATAAATCTGAGTTGGGACACCACCAAAATCATACGTATATGAAGGTTCGAAGTAAGTTTTTTCCCAGTCTTCTCTGATGTAGCTTAATCCAACTCTAGCATTCAAGCCTTTAATAATTTCTAAATCAAAACCTAAATTGCTATTGATAAATTTTGCATCTCTGTCATTTTGAATATTGTTTAGAGAGTGTAATGGGTTATAATAACTATTAACACCACCAACTTCCAATAAACTTCCATTAGCATTATATACAGGATCCGTAGGACGTCTTTGGTAGGCTTGGAATAGGACCTGGTCTTTACCATCTGAACCGTAATTAACATAATTGTTTTTTTCAAGAGTAAAAGACACACCCATGTCAACAGTCAATTTGTCATTGAAACCTTTTTGACTAACATTAATTTTAGCAGTGGTTCTGTCTTTTGCGGAGTTTTTTATAACTCCTTCAAATCCAGTATTAGATACAGATGCTCTATAGGTGTGGTTATCAGTCCCACCACTAATTGCAAAATTGTAATTTTTTGTTATTCCAGTCTGCAAAATTTCATCTTGCCAATCTGTATTTCCTCCTAAATCAGTAGTTGAAATACCATGTGCAGTTGTATAGTCTCTATAACTTTGAGCAGATAATAAATCTAGTTTATGAGCTACGTTGTCAATTGCAAGGTATGAGTTGAACTCGATTGAAGTTTTACCCTCTTTTCCTTTTTTAGTCGTAATAAATACTACTCCATTTGCACCATCGGCACCGTAAATAGCTGTAGATGCAGCGTCTTTAAGGATATCGTAAGATACAATGTCTTCTGGAGCTACAGTATTTGGGTCAACACCTCTAATTCCGTCAACAACATACAATGGATTTCCGCCAGCTGCAAACCCAGCAGCACCTCTAATTTTAACATTGAAGCCTTGGTTAGGGTCGCCACCTTGTTTAGTAATATTCACCCCTGCTGCTTTACCTTGTAGACCTTGAATAGGATCAATTAAAGCTCCTTGCATTAATTTATCCGCAGAAACTTTTGATACTGCACCAGTAGCGTCCTTTTTCTTAACAGAACCATATCCTACTTGTACTACAACCTCTTTTAATTGATTGGAATCTTCTTCAAGTTTAATAGTTATTGAACTTTGGGATCCAACAGGCACAGTTTTTGACCTGTATCCCATATATGATATGCTTAACATATCTGTTGGTTTTACACTGGCCAATTGAAATTTACCGTCAAAATCCGTTGAAGTACCAGTAGTACTTCCTTCTATTTTTACATTAACTCCTGGAATAGGCAGGCCTGATGTATTATCAAGTACTGTTCCTTGGACTTTGTTCTGGGCTATCGCACAAAACGGAAGTAGGAGTAATAAAAATAACAACTTTCTATAAATTGTTTTCATACTTTTTGTTTAAATTAATTGTTTTTTGGTTAAGTTTTGTTTAAGTTTTTTTACTTCGAATTTCAAAATTAAGAATTAATTAACACGCCCGACATGACCGAAATTATACGGTGTTACGAAAACGTGATAGTGTTGAAAACTTTGCTTTTTATATTTATTTTTATGCGAATATTTACAATAAATAAAAAATTATGTTATCTTTATTAAGAAATGATTAGTACAATATAGTAATGCCACAATTATGAAGAAAAAAATAACTCTAAAGCAAATTGCTAAAGAATTGGATGTTTCAATTTCTACTGTTTCAAAATCTTTAAGAAATAGTCCGGAAATAGGTGAAGAAACAAGATTAAAAGTTCAAGCATTTGCCAAATTTTACCATTACAAACCCAATAATATTGCCCTTAGCCTTAAAAATCGAAAAACCAAAACTATCGGTATCATTATTCCCGAAATTGTACACCATTTTTTTTCCACTGTTATTAATGGTATTGAGCAAATAGCTAATGAAAATGGATATAGTGTAGTTATTTGTTTATCTGATGATTCTTTTGATAAAGAAGTATTAAATATGGAGCTTTTGGCCAATGGAAGTATAGATGGCTTCATTATGTCATTATCTAAAGAGACTCAATTCAAAGGAGATTTTCATCATATTACCGAAGTAATAAATCAAGGGATGCCTGTCGTAATGTTTGATAGAGTCACCAATGAAGTATTGTGTGATAAAGTAATTATTGATGACAAACAAGCGGCATATGAAGCTGTACAAAGCTTGATTGATAAAGGGCGAAAAAAAATTGCTTTGGTTACTACCGTTGATTATGTAAGCGTTGGTAAATTGAGAACCGATGGATATGTTAAGGCGCTGCTGGATAATAACTTACCATTTGATGAAAATTTGATCATTAAAATTGAGGATATTGATACTTGTGAAATCATTATTGGTAAGTTACTGGAAGATGAGGCTATTGATGCTGTTTTTGCAGTAAATGAAATTTTTGCCGTGACCTGTATTAAAACAGCTAATAAAATAGGTTTGAATGTGCCAAAAGATCTTGCAGTAATTGCTTTTACAGATGGTATGATTTCAAAATATTCAACTCCAACCATTACCACAGTGAGTCAAAGCGGTGTGAAAATGGGAAATCGTGCCGCAAAAATTATCATTGACCGATTGGAATCTGAAAATGAATCGGATGATGAAAATTACATAACTGAGGTTATCGAAACCTATTTGGTAGAAAGAGAATCTACAAGTTAAATATTTATAAAAATGATAGAATTGGTTTTTAATTACTTAACTTTTTAATAGTTTTAAATTAATCGAGATGTAATTACTTGCTTTAAGATTGAACATTAAAATTTAAATCGAATGGATTAAACTCCGTTCGATTTTTTTGTATTTTGTCAATTCTAAAATAATTTGCAAAAAAAATACGTATTTTATTAATTACTACAACCTTGTAGTTAAAAAAAATGATTATTTTTAGGTTTTATTGAATATAAACAAAAAAGATTTTTATATATTTACTCCCCGTTTATAGCTTTTCTTTTACTTCGAAAAATAAGATGAGTTTTTTTATGACGATAATTTAATCGTGTTTATTTATTCCAATACGATAAAATTTTTAAAAAAGGAATTCATAAATAGTATTGTGATTTAATGAATTTTTACAAGTGTATAGTTAATGATTTTAAGAAAGTTTATCTATTAAGGATAAGTCTCTTTAACTATTCCATGTTATTATCAAAGCAATTTTACAGAAACAATTAAATTCAGGGACGACTATTTTTAGTCATTTTTGACATTAATAAATTCTTAATTATTTTAAATATTTAAATAAATAATGAACAGATTAGTTTCAATAGAAAAATTAGTTTTGATAGCAATAATTTGAACGAAACTTCATTTTGTATTGTTTGTAATTTTTCATTATCAATTTTTAGTTGATTTAATCAAAAAAAATATAGGGTAAACAGTGTGTTTATCAAGTAAATATGTAAATTTTTAATAATGGAAAAACCGAAATTAAGTTTTTGGCAAATATGGAATTTAAGTTTTGGATTCTTAGGGGTTCAAATAGGCTATTCTTTGCAAAATGGAAACACAAGTAGAATATTAGAAGCGTTAGGGGCTGATGTTCACAGTATAGGTTACTTTTGGTTGGCAGCACCTTTGGCAGGTTTGATTGTTCAGCCCATTATTGGTCTTTCGAGTGATAAAACATGGACCAAATTAGGAAGACGTATTCCTTTTATATTTTTTGGAGCGATTGTTTCGGCAATGGCTATGTTCTTTATGCCAAATGCAGAGTACTTTACATACCTGTTGCCTCCATTGGTTTTTGGAGCTGTAATGTTGTTATTGATGGATACATCATTTAATGTTACAATGCAACCATTTAGAGCTCTTGTGGGAGATATGGTAAATGATAAACAACGTAATCTTGGGTATTCACTTCAAAGTGCTTTAATCAATTTTGGAGCTGTTTTCGGATCATTATTGCCTTGGATTTTAGTTAAAATTGGGATGTCTAATGTGCCTGCAGCCGGTGAAAAAGTTGCTGAATCAGTGATTTGGTCTTTTTATATTGGAGGAACAATACTATTGGGAACTGTACTTTGGACTGTTTTAAGAACCAAGGAATATGCCCCAAAGGAACACGCTGAGTACAATAAAATTGATCTAAATGCTCCTGAAAAAAAGGAAAAAACAAGCATTTTTAGATTGATTGGAGATGCACCAAAAATCTTTTGGCAATTGGGAGTTGTTCAGTTTTTCTCTTGGTTTGCGTTGTTTTTAATGTGGGTTTACACCACAAGAGCAATTGCCAATCAAGTTTGGGGGCATGGAGTTGCTCTTGATGCAAAATCAATTGGTTTCAACGAAGCTGGGGATTGGACAGGAGTAATGTTTGCGTTCTATAGTGGAGTAGCAGCTTTGTTTTCTTTACTTATCCCTTCGATTGCAAAATCAATTGGAAGAAAAAAGACATACAGTTTTTCGCTTGTATTAGGAGGATTAGGATTGATTTCTATGTTTTTAGTTGAGGACAAAAACATGTTATTACTTTCTATTTCAGGGGTAGGATTAGCTTGGGCTGCTATTTTGGCTATGCCTTATGCAATGTTATCTGGTTCATTGCCGGCGGATAAAATGGGAGTGTATATGGGACTTTTTAATGCAACAATAACAATACCCCAAATTGCAGCGGGTGTATTAGGTAGTACTTTGATTGCGCTTTTTGGAGGTAATCCAATGGCGATTATTGTAATTGCTGGAGTTTCCATGTTAATTGCAGGTTCAGCTGTATTTTTTATTAAAGAAAAGGTACAGTCATAAAATAAATAATAAGCAGAATTATAATGAAAAAGAGAAAAGGATTTATTTTTGATTTAGATGGTGTAATTGTGGACACTGCTAAATATCATTTTTTAGCGTGGAAAAAAATTGCCAATGAATTAGGAATTGACTTCACATTAGAACATAATGAATTATTAAAAGGGGTGAGTAGAGTTCGCTCCTTGGATATAATTTTAGAATTAGGAAAAGTGGAGGCATCACAAGAAGATAAAGACAAATGGTTAATTCAAAAAAATGAAGACTATCTGTCCTATTTAGTAGATATGGATGAAAGTGAAATTTTGCCAGGAGTAATGCCAGTTTTACAATTTTTGAAAGAAAAAAATCAACCTATTGCATTGGGTTCAGCCAGTAAGAATGCTAGGCCTATTCTTGAAAAAACGGGAACTCTTCCTTTTTTTGATGCGATCGTTGACGGAAATGATGTTGTAAATGCAAAGCCAGATCCAGAAGTTTTTCTGCATGCTGCACGCTTGCTGGACATAAGCAATGAAGATTCAATCGTTTTTGAGGATTCAGTTGCGGGTGTCCAAGCTGCAAATGTTGCCAAAATGATCAGCATTGGTATTGGAGAAGAAGAAACACTGCATGAAGCTCAATACATTTTTAAAGACTTTACAAAGATTGATTCCGCTTTCTTGGAATCTTTAATAAACAAATAATCAACCAAAAATAAGGTTAAAAAGGAATGAAGCAAAGAGGTGTTTTATTCTCGAACTTCAAACCTTACCACCTTAAATTTAAATAGAAAATGAATCAAGATTATATAAAACCAGATAATTGGTCTATCATTGAAGAAGGATTTGATAGAGAGAGTGTAAAATCATCTGAAAGTCTCTTTAGTATCGGAAACGGTGCAATGGGACAGAGAGCAAATTTTGAAGAAAATTATTCAGGAGAAACTTTTCAAGGAAGTTATATTGCAGGAATTTATTATCCAGACAAAACTAAAGTTGGTTGGTGGAAAAATGGATATCCTAAGTATTTCGCTAAAGTTTTGAATGCTCCAAACTGGATTGGAATTAATATTGAAATCAATGGAGAAGATTTTGATTTGAATGCATGTACTGAGATTAAAAACTTCCGTCGTGAATTGAATATGAAAGAAGGTTGGTATCATCGTTCTTTTCAAGCCACTTTGAAAAACGGAACTGAAGTAGCGGTTGATATTCGCCGTTTCCTTTCACTGGATCTAGATGAAGTTGGAGTGATTAACTATGAAATTACGCCTTTGAATAAAGATGCAAAAATCATTTACAAACCGTACATTGACGCTGGTGTAACCAATGAAGACGCTAACTGGGAAGAAAAATTCTGGGAGCCATTAGACGTTAAAAAATCAGGGAATGAAGCTTTTGTTACGGCTCAAACTTTTAAAACGCATTTTAAAGTAACAACCTTCATGCAAAATACCATTTGGGCAAGAGGGGAAAAACAAAATATGTCTCCAACTTCTGTAGATACAATAGCAGATAAAATTTTATTTTACTATGATGTTATCGTTGCAAAAGGAGAAAAATCAGCGATTCAAAAAATTGGAGGATATACAGTTTCACTAAATCATGCCGATACAATTTCGGCAGCTGAAAATGTTATTCAAGCAGCTTTAGCAAAAGGATATGACCAATTATTACAAGATCAAATTGATGCTTGGGCTAAAATTTGGGAAATGTCAGATATCACTATTGATGGAGATGTAAAAGCACAGCAAGGAATTCGTTTTAATATTTTCCAATTGAATCAAACCTACTTAGGAAAAGATTCTCGTTTGAATATTGGACCAAAAGGATTCACTGGAGAAAAATACGGTGGATCTACTTATTGGGATACTGAAGCGTATTGTATTCCATTTTATATGGCAACAAAAGACCAACAAGTGGCGCGTAATTTAT
>NZ_DASTTN010000125.1:0-8086 GCF_035760125.1 Flavobacterium sp. | reverse complement strand
TGGAGCATTTTGGCTACTTGCTCTTTGCTGGCATTTCCATTTCCGGTGATGGCCATTTTTATTTTTTTGGGTTCGTATTCGGTAATTGGAATATCTCTGGAAAGTCCTGCTGCCATTGCCACACCTTGTGCACGACCTAGCTTCAGCATCGATTGCACGTTCTTGCCAAAAAAGGGAGCTTCAATAGCAATTTCGTCTGGATGATGCGTTTCAATTAATTCTATAGTACGTTCAAAGATGATTTTTAATTTTTGGTAATGGTTGTCGTATTTGGACAATTGCAGTTCGTTAAGTTGCAAAAATTCCATTTTCTTATTGACGATTTTTATCAATCCGAAACCCATAATAGTGGTTCCAGGATCTATTCCTAATATGATGCGTTCTTTTGTCAAGGTTTCTTTTTAAATTGTGGTATTTACAATGCTGTTTGGACTTACTTATTAGAATTACTTCTCATCTCTTCCAGCATCGCAATTATTTTATCTAATTTTTCTACTTCAATTTTATCCAATCGGATTGCTAGAGCTTCTATTTCCAACTTTGCATCAACATTGGTCTGGTAATCCGATTGCGCCTGGATCCTATCTCTTTCACTTTGCCTGTTTTGGGACATCATAATAATAGGTGCGGCATAAGCGGCTTGCGTTGAAAAAACAAGATTCAATAATATAAAAGGATACACATCCCAATGATACATATAACCAATCAGGTTCAATCCCATCCATACTATTACAAAAACACTTTGAATAATAATGAAATTCCAAGAACCCATTCCTTTAGCCACCGAATCAGCCAAACGACTACCAAAGCCTAATGTTTCTATGTGTATATCGTGCCAAGTTTTGTTATTCTTCATCTCGTTACCTATTAGTTATAATTTAAAATATTTATGAAATTCTGCCAGTTTTTGGGTGACTTTGTGTAATAGTTTTTCCTTTACTTTGCGGTATGATTTCATTACCACACAAAACTAAGCAATTCCTCGTACTTCTAGTCAAACTTTTGATTGTAGGCGGTGCCTTTTATTTTATTTACAATCAATTGGCCAACAACGACAAACTGGACTGGCAAAAATTCTTAGTGCTGTTTCATAAAAATCAGTCGGTTTTAGGAATTGGTTTTATTCTGCTTTTGAGTGTATTGAACCGCTTGTTTGAAATTATAAAATGGAAATATTTGGTTTCTTATCTCCATCCTATTTCTTTGGCTGAAGCAACCAAACAAGTTTTGGCAGGGCTTACTGCGGGACTATTTACTCCAAACGGCGTGGGCGAATATGCCGGAAAAGCATTGTACTTTGACAAAAAAGAAGCCAAGAAAGTCGTATTCCTAAATCTGATTTGCAACGGAATCCAAATGATACTAACTGTTGTTTTTGGTATTTTTGGATTATTGTATTTCAATGCGCAATATAGCGTGATTACTACTAAAACTGTAACTATTTTATTTGGCTTTCTGCTAATCCTATTTGCTGTCTTATTTTCAGCCAAAAAAATAACAATCAAAGGTTATTCCATAGAAAAGCTTATTCATAAAACTAACGAAATTCCAAAAACTATTCATCAAAAAAATATGCTTTTTGCCATTTTACGATATTTAGCATTCTCCCATCAATACTATTTTTTGTTTTTGGCATTTGATGTCGATTTGCCTTATTTAATTTTAATATCGGCCATTTCGAGCGTTTACTTTCTGGCTTCATCTTTACCCACTTTTCAATTTTTGGATTTTGCCGTAAAAGGAAGCGTAGCAGTATATTTCTTTGGAGTATTAGGTGTAAATGAATGGGTAGTTGTTTTTGTTACAACGCTAATGTGGTTCCTGAATGTCGTGTTACCTGTGATTATTGGAAGTTATTATGTATTGAATTTCAAACCCAAAATGGCGATATGATTTTGTTTTTATTAGGTATCGCGATCGTTTATGTGCTGACTATAAGTTGGCTTATTTATGGTTTTACCAAAATAAATAAATTTGAATACCTTGGCTTACCTCCAAAAACTAGCTTTAGCATTATTGTTCCTTTCAGAAATGAAGCTGAAAATTTACCGGTTTTATTGGAAAGTTTTTCCAAATTGAATTATCCGACGGATTTGTTTGAAGTGATTTTGGTTGATGATGAATCTGAGGAAAAATTCCAAATTATAAATTCCAAATTCCAAGTTACTTCTATAAACAATATTCGGGTTTCAAATTCTCCTAAGAAAGATGCGATTACAACAGCGATGCAAATCGTAAAAACCGATTGGGTAATCACCACCGACGCCGATTGCGTTGTTCACAAAAATTGGCTGTTGGCATTGGATAATTTCATTCAGCTTCATCATATTTCGATGATTGCAGGAGCCGTTACTTATGATTGCAATAATTCCTTTTTGCATCATTTTCAACAATTGGATTTGGCCAGTTTGCAGGGCGCAACTATAGGAAGTTTTGGAATTAAAAAGGGGTTTATGTGCAACGGCGCCAATTTCGCCTACACCAAATCGTTTTTTCAAAAGCTAAAAGGTTTCGAAGGCAACTCTACAATTGCTAGTGGTGATGATGTTTTTCTGTTGCAAAAAGCGTTGTCCCAATTCCCAGACAAAGTAGCCTATTTAAAATCTAAGAATACCATTGTAACCACAAAACCAGTGAATGATTGGAAATCGTTGTTTTACCAACGGGTTCGCTGGGCTTCCAAGACGACTTCCTATCAAAGTATTTTTGGGAAAAGGTTGGGATTACTTGTCTTTATGATGAATTTTGGTTGGGTATATTGTTTTGTGCTGACCTTTTTGGGTATGCTTCCTTATTTTTTCGTTGGGCTGTATTTCCTGATCAAATTTGGGATTGACACTGTACTAATACAACAAACAAACAAGTTCTTAACAAAACATAAAATCCGCTACTTACTTTTAAGCAGTTTGTGGTATCCGTTTTTCAGTACTGCTGTGGTTTTGTATTGCCTGTTTGGAAAATACGAATGGAAAGGAAGGAGATTTTAGATTGCAGATTGCAGTCAACACTAAATTGTCATCAGAGATGACAATTTAGAAAAAACCAATTCTAATATTGTCCATTCTTATATTTATTCAAATAAGAAAAAACAATTCAAATTATGAAATCTGGTTATGAAAACGAAATGCCTTAGCCCAGATAGAAGTGAAAATCCTTTATGTTTTTTCTTTAAAAACATAAAGATTGTAACGAATAGCTGGAAATAGCTCCTCTTGAATATTTACTGCAAAATCTAAATTCTGAAATCTGCCTTCTGAAATCTTAAATCTACTCCACTTTTAGAATTACGGGAAGAATAAACTGGGTTTTTACAGGTAATCCTCTCTTGATTGCTGGATTAATTTTAGGAAAGTCCACCAAACGGGCTTTGAGAATACTGTCAATTTTTACGGTATCATAAGCCACCGAATCTTTTGGGAACTGCGGTTCGAATTTCATGGTTGCATTAGGAAAAACAGTCACTTTTACCTCGATAGTATCCAATTCTGGATAAAGCATTGCCAGTGTGTCGTTGCACAGTTTCTCCTGTATTAACTGGGTTAGCACCTCAAAAAAGCATTGTTGGCGTTGTTTTTTGTCTTCAATTTTATCGCAATCCACAACCGATGGGTATTCGTCTACCTCTTTCCAATTGATGGACTTCAATTCCTTTTGCAACAATTCCTTTTCGGAAGGAACCTGCTTGTCAAAATATTGACAGGAATTAAAAAGGATAAAGGCTAAAAAAAGGGAATACTGCTTCAATGTTTGTTATTTGAATGGGACTTATATGTTATAAAAATACAATTATTTTTCTCATATTCGTGAATGAAATGAGTGTTGCATTTTCGGCATCAAAATTACTAAAAATATTTTTATGGATTTACTGCTTTTAATTTTGGGTTTTGTTTGTGTAGTTGCGGGTATTTTTGGGAGCTTTCTGCCTGTTTTGCCTGGACCAAGCATCAGTTGGGTTGGAATTGTATTATTGTATTTTACCAAGGCCGTTACTGCCAATTATTGGATTCTAGGAATTTCGTTATTGATTACTATTATACTAACCGTTTTGGATTACGTCATTCCTGCCAAGGGAACCAAAAAATTTGGCGGTAGTAAGTACGGCATTTGGGGAACCAATATCGGGTTGATTGTTGGGATTTTTGCACCAATTCCGCTGGGCTTTATTATCGGGCCGTTTGTTGGTGCTTTTGTTGGCGAACTGATTTATGACTACCAAGACCATCAACGCGCTTTGAAAGCCGCTACGGGATCACTACTGGGCTTCCTAGCTTCCTCTTTTATGAAGTTTGTGGTGTGTATGATGTATCTGGGATTGTTTCTTTGGATTGTGTGGCAGAATAGCGCCGCTTTGTTTTAAATCCTGAATTTTACCAATAAAAAAAGCCTTTCCGTTAAGAAAGGCTTCAAACAATATGTTGCGGTCTGGACGGGACTCGAACCCGCGACCCCATGCGTGACAGGCATGTATTCTAACCAACTGAACTACCAAACCTTGTTTTATTGCGAGTGCAAAGATACAATAGATTTTCGTTTACGCAACTATTTCATAACACTTGTGTCAAAAAAAATGTAAACCATTTAGAATCAATAATTTCCTAAAAATCAAAAAAGCCATCCACAAAGTGGAAAGCTTTTCATTGGTCTAACTACAAACCGGTCTCGTCATATAGGACGAGAAACAACACAACTAGCTTTAGATACCGTATTTGGGCAAAAAAGCCTTTCTGTTACGAAAGGCTTTTCCCAATATTGCGGTCTGGACGGGACTCGAACCCGCGACCCCATGCGTGACAGGCATGTATTCTAACCAACTGAACTACCAAACCTCTGCTTTATTGCGGTGGCAAAGATACAATAGATTTTCATTTACACAAGCCTTTTATTAGAGAATTTAAAAAAAATTTCAACTACTTTACCCAAACTTTTGTTTTTCAATTAGGTAGGCTGTCAAAATTTTTTCAAAACTTTCTCCAACCCCCACAGGAATGTACTTTATTTTGTTTTGAGCGCAGGTCAAAGCCAACTTTTTGAAGTAATCACCCACCTGTTTTTCGTATGCTGACTTCACATTATCAGCAAAAATGACTACCTCATCTCCCGTTTCCACATCAATAAACTTCCTTGGAGCATTGTCAAAATCAAATTTAAGCTCCGTTTCGTTGTCCACCACATGAAATAAAACCACTTTGTGCTTATCGTGTTTCAAATGTTGCAAAGCATTAAAAAGCGCTTCTTCATTTTCGGACTGGAACATATCGGTAAACAATATGATCATCGAACGGCGATGAATTTTCTCCGCTATCTGGTGCAAATAGGTAATAGTATCTGTTTGTTTCTTCTCTTTTGAGCTATCCAAAAGTTCCTCGAGCTTGTTCAAAATCATCCTATGATGACGGTCGCTCCCTTTTTCTGGAGCATAATACTCGTAACTATCAGAAAACACGCTCAATCCCACTGCATCGCGCTGTTTTTTCAACAAGTTCATCAAAACTGCCGAAGCCAATACCGAGAAACCTATTTTACTCTCATAAAACTGCTGATTGTCTTTCAATTTAGGATAATGCATCGACGAGGAATTGTCAATAATAATATGGCATCTCAAATTAGTTTCTTCCTCAAAACATTTGGTGTATAACCGATCCGTTTTGGCAAATAACTTCCAATCAATATGTTTAGTGCTCTCTCCAGTATTATACACTTTATGTTCGGCAAACTCAGCCGAAAATCCATGAAACGGGCTTTTGTGCATTCCCGAAATAAAGCCTTCCACCACTTGATTGGCTAACAATTCCAAATGTTGAAAACTGGATATTTTTTCTATTTGCGATTCAATCTTCATATTTCAAATGTATAAAAAACTTTAGACAGTTTAATAAACAAAAAAAGGCTTGACTTTCGCCAAACCTTTTTATATAAATTATAACCGTTTCCGATTACAACAATGCGTCTAAGCTATCTGCATACGTTTGTTTTGGAGCCACTCCTACTTGTTTTCCAACTACTTCTCCATTATGGAAAACTAATACTGTTGGAATGTTTCTAACACCGTATTTTGCAGCAAATTCTTGGTTTGCATCTACATCAACTTTACCTACAACTACTTTACCTTCGTATTCGTTGCTAAGTTCGTCAATGATTGGTCCAACCATTCTACAAGGTCCACACCATGCTGCCCAAAAATCTACCATTACAGGTTGTGTCGATTTCAAAACTACTTCTTCAAAAGTAGCATCTGTTATTGCTAATGCCATACTATTTTTTTTATGTTTAAATACTTATTTCTTTTTAACTAGGGTACAAATTTAGAAATTAAAAACCAACCAAACGCCATTCCCAAATTAGTTTTCATTATAAATGTATTGCTAATAGTTATTTCCAATTGATTAGAAGCTATTTCCCGCTGTCCACTGTATCTTTTCCTTTTTAAAGAAAAAAGGAAAAGGATGCCGTTCCCATCTGGGCTAGAACATTCGGGTCTACAAAAACATTAGCCCTAAAAAAAAGACCCTCTTTTCAGAAGGTCTTCATTCTATTTCAATTGTATTTGATTATAGACTGTATTTCAATCCAAAAGTCATACCCAATCCACTAATTCCAACATATGAACTAATGTCTTCAGTAGCTTTAGTACTGTCAAAACCAGCAGCATTAGTTACTTTACTGTTAGAAGTACTGTTGATTTGCTCAACATAATCCACATGGCTTGCAGAATATGACGCATCAGCACGGAAAGCTGTTGGAGTGTTTAATTTATCTACACCATTTTCAGTATACTCTTTTGTTTCTTTAGTTTTTCCATGAACAGTAAAGTTACGGTATTCTAATTCAGCAAAAAGAGAAATATTTTTTCCTAATTTGTAAGATGTTCCCAAAGCAGCCATAAATCCAACTGTTGGATTTGGTAATACTACGTCTTTTGTATAAGTATTTGTAGTTCCAAGTGGATTCGTATATGTTCTTTTTGTTTCGATTGTTAAATCTCCAACTACAGGAACAATAACACCTACTTTAGTGTAAGGCTCAAATCCATGAGTTTCACCCAAAAACAAAACAACTGCAGGAGCCAAATCAAAAGCAGTAATATGTCCTTCAGCGGTACCTGTTACAAAAGTTGGACCAGCAGCCACCAATCTATTAACAGTTTTAACCATAGTTTTATCATTTCCAGTGAAATAATTAAATCCCATCTCAACACCTAAACGTGGTGAAAAACGATATCCTACATTTAAACCTGTGCGGAATCCTTCACCAAAAGAACCATGATTTGTTTCTCTAGAAGCCAAAGTAGTTCCGTTTGCAGCATAGACATCTGTGTTTGGCAATGCACCAGAAACAGTTGGGAATTCTGTTGCAGCCGTTTGGATAAAATAAGAACCTCCTAATTTAAAATACCAAGTTTCTGGCTTACTGTCTGCAGTACTTGTAGTTTGTCCTACCATAGTCATTGTAGAGACCAATAATCCGAATAATAATAAACTCTTTTTCATGATTTTTTGTTAATTAATTTGCGCAAACTTAAAATAATTTTAACTATTCTTTAAAATCACTTTAAGTACCTCAACACGTAATTAACAGTATTTTTAATACTTGAGATGTTTTTTTACTATGCGTGCATAATTTTAACTAAAAAACATGAAAAATGTCTGAAAATTTAACTTTTAAAAATCAATTTAATTTAAAATTAATCTGCATTTTCTCTAATTCAAACAACAGTTCATTCGAAATTTGAACTTTCAGCTTTCTACTAGGCATTGATAATTTGGTTACTACTTTTATTTCTTCTACCTCGGTTACTTGCTTTGTCTCAACTACTTCTGTTGTTTCTTCATTTTCATCGACAAAAGACTCCTCATCATTTTCTGAAAACTCAGGAGTTGCCTCAACGATTCGTTTTATTTTTTCCAACTCCATAATTTCAAAAGACACCGTATTATCACCTCTGTGTTCTTGAAAAAGGCGATTTAACTTATGAATGAATTCGGTCTCAATATCTTTTATATTCAACAAAAGAATCAATTTCTTGGCGAACGTGCTCAACACATCCTGCAAATATTGAACTAGTACAAACTGCATTCTTGGATCTGTT
>NZ_DASTTN010000124.1:0-3276 GCF_035760125.1 Flavobacterium sp. | reverse complement strand
ATATACATAAGAATAACTAATATCTACAAAGGCACACATATTTTTTGTCTTTCCTAAAATGATCTTTCAAAACTAAAAAGCTATAAAATTCTCTGTGTATTTTATAGCTTTTTAGTTTTTTAAATAAAAAAACCAAACCTCCGGATAATTCCACACAATGATAGTTCAAATTTGTAATCCCATCTCACAAATCACCATCAACATTCAAACCATTCAAATTAAAAAAATCCACCCCCTTTCATCTTAGTCAAACAAATTGTAAACATTAACTTATTGTTCGGTTAACATTACAAATAGGGAATTAAAATAATTTTGCGATATATTAATAAAACAAATATTTTAATGAAAAAACTATTCCCTATTGTAGTTGCACTATTTTTTGCTTTTAATGCCAATTGTCAAACCAAGAACTACGCCTCCCTTAAAGTAAAAATCGCCAACCTTGAAGTCGATTCTTTGGTTATTATCTCATACAAAAATCCTGATTTCAAAAAAGTCATCAAAGCGGACAGCGATGGTGTTTTTAAAGACACCTTAAGCGTAAAAGCTGATAAATATTACGTAAGCAATTGTTCGAATGTCTTTCCTAATGGAGTATATCTAAATAATGGATACGATTTAAAAATTACCGTTGACTCCAAAGAACCAGGAAAAACAATCACCTTCAGCGGGAAAGGTGCTACCGAAAATGAATTCGTGATGACTTTTGCCAAGAACGAAGAGAATTTTGATTATGAGTCGCTAATGCAATTGGATCAATCTACATTCAATAAACAAACGGAACAAATACGTTTGAATCTATTTGCTACCCTTGATAAGAAAAAATATGCCTCTGATTTTGTTGTTTACCAAATTGCCTATTTGGATAACTTTATCGAAATGAAAACCCAAACATACAAAACCATCCTAGAAGAGAGAAAATAAAGATCCGTTTACAAGATTATCTTTGGCTTTGCCATATCTATAATTCTTCCCTAGCTTTCGATGTGCGCATATTCTGTTACATATTACGACAAAACATCAGATCGACAATTAAAAACTACTGAGAAATGAATTATCACTCAGTAGTTTTCCCTTTTAAAAATGTTTCTAACGGCAAAATAACAAGAAGAATTTTAGTACTTTTATCTTTTTAAAAGACATTAAAAAATTGTATAAAATGAGCGACGATTGGACCGAAAGATGGAACGACAGATATAGCAACGAAGAATTTGCATATGGCGAAGAGCCTAACAATTATTTAAAACAAGAATTAGAAAAATTAAACATTGGAACAATACTTTTCCCAGCAGAAGGTGAAGGACGTAATGCCGTTTTTGCAGCAAAACTTGGCTGGACAGTTTCGGCGTTCGACATAAGTCTTGAAGGAAAAAACAAAGCATTACAACTCGCTAATACAAATAATGTGACAATTGACTATCAAGTTGGCGAATTAAAAACATTGGATTATAAACCCGAGAAATTCGATGCAATTGCACTAATTTTTGCACACTTCCCTGCCGATATTAAATCCCTTTACCATAAGACTCTTGACAAATACTTACGAAAAAACGGAATCGTTATTTTTGAAGCATTTAGTAAAAAACACCTTGACTATCTTGCTAAAAACGAAAAAGTAGGCGGACCAAAAGACATCGAATCATTATTCTCAATTGAAGAACTAAAGTCAGACTTTGAGAATTACGAAATTATAGAATTAACAGAGCAAGAAATTGAATTAAACGAGGGACAATATCATAATGGGAAAGGCTCCGTGATACGATTTGTAGGTAGAAAAAAGTGACCAAATTTCAATCACAAAAAGCAGCACGAGCTATTTTATTCTTTTATAATTATTATGGATGCTTTATAACCCTTGCCAACATTCCATTGGTCTGACATTACGTCAACTCCTTTATCGTCATAAACTTCAAATTGTGCAGTATTGGGAGAAGCGAAGCCTTCGTTTAAAGCTTCAATATCAATCCTGTTAACACCTTTCTCTAGTTTTATTTCAAATTCTTTATAATCGCCTCCCAAAACAACCTCTGGAACAATTACTTTATTATTTAAAAGTACTCTTATGTAATCACCATCCAAAAACGCAGCGTCACGATAACGTACTTTAGATGTCATAGACTTAGTTTTTATACTGCCTAAATATTGATTTTGTCTATAATAAATACCTGCTGTATTGGCCTCTTTTTTATAGTGATTGATATCATTAAAAAGAGTTTTTGGATCAACCTCTACAGAATCCTTTTTTTTCACGACCTCAGGTGGCGTAACTTTTGGTGAAACTTCTTTAGGAGGAATCTCTTTTTTCTTCTTTGTTTCCTTCGGTGGAATTGGTTTGTATTTAGCACTAAATTCTTCCTGGGCATATCCGCACATTGATATTCCAATCATAATAACAAAAAACAATATCCTTTTCATCTATATAAAATTATTTATTAGCGGCCCAATCGTTATGCTTTTAAATAATTTGAATATATCCAAAACCATAAAACAAATACAATCAGACTCTATTTATATAACACACATTTCATCGAATTTATTGTATTTTTCTCAGGAAAAGTGCTTCTAAAATTAACTCATCAGAATTAAATTTGAAATAAAAAAAAGCAATTATGCAAATAGCATAACGATAGTGAAGATTTACTAATTTATACATCGGTAATCAATATCGACAACTAAAAAACTATAATTTTAAAAAAATATAAATAGATGAATTATAGTTATATTTAGAAAACAAATCAAAGTAAATTCGTATTATATGGTTTAAAAAAAACTATCCTCAAAAAAAAACAAAATTAAAATGAGAAAACAATAATCCTTTTAAGTTTAATTCCATTTACAAATGGAAATATACAAGCCCAAATAAAAAACAAAACACACGAAGCTATTAAACCTGAATTTGGAAAATTTTTAGATAGCATACATGTAAAAGGAGCCTTTTAATTTACGATATAAAAAATAAGGCCTATTATTCCAATAATTTTGCTTGGACTAAAATGGACATCATTCCTACATCGACTTTTAAAATTCCAAATTCAATTATTGCCTTAGAAACAGGAGTAATCAAAAATAATTCTGGCATTTTTAAATGGAATGGAGAAAAACGCAGTTTTAAAAAATGGGAAAAAGATTTGACTTTCAAAGAAGCATTTAGAGTTTCTTGTGTTCCTTTCTACCAAGAAGTCATCAGAAAAATTGGAGTTAATCGAATGAAAACCTATTTAAAGAAATTGAATTATCCGGGAATGGTCTTCGACACGCTGACCATTGATAATTTTT
>NZ_DASTTN010000123.1:0-8802 GCF_035760125.1 Flavobacterium sp. | reverse complement strand
AAGTGTTTGAAACACATTAAAGTATTGTAACAAAATAGTTTCTATATTTTGTTTTTTAGGGATTTATAAATAAATATTGAATTGTTTTTTTACTATTTTTAGCGCCACAGTCTAAATGAACTTATGAGGAATTTTATAATCGTTTGTTATTTATTAAATTGGTTTTTTTTTTAGTCATTTCTTAACCCCTTATCATGAATCTTAAAAAAATAGTAAGTACATATTGGAGATTTTTAATTCTGTTGGGTATAACAATTTTATTTGCTCTACTTTTTTCTTATGTTCTTGATTTCTATTTGAATGATAATGTGGATAAAGTTTATGAAAACACTTCGAATGATTTTCAAAAAGAAACAGAAACTATTTTTCAGCAAAATTCAAAAAATCTAACAGATTTAATTAGTATTATTTCTAATTCAGATGAATTGGTTGATGCAGTCAATAGTCAAAACACGAAGTATTTCGATAGTCAGATGACTAAACTGCTGGAATATAATAGGGTTTTTGTTGGAGGGTATAATTTAGATAAGCAACTGATTTTTTATGGTAAAAAGAGAATTAGGATAATTGATTTTGTTCCTGAAAAAAAGTTTTCAGAACTTTATGTCAATAAACATATTCGCTATTATGTTAAAAACGAAGATGGTATTTTTGAAGTGTTTGGTACAATTTTGAATGCTTCAAACGATCCTACAAAGGAGAAAGCACCTTTAGGCTATCTTTTTTTGGTTCGAATTTTAGATCAAGGGTACGTTGATTATATTGGGACTTTGACCCATTCTAAAGCACAATTGTTAACTGATATTTCTAATGCACCCGAAATCAGTTCTAAATCGATTAGAGTCGAGATTAATTTAAAAGACAGTAATAATAAAGTCATTGCGAAACTATTTTTTGACAGAGATTTTGATTTGAATTTTTCTTTGGGAATTAAAAATATTTTGATAGTGTTACTTTTATCAATACTTAGTGTGGTTTTTTTGGGGTATTTATTGAATAAATGGTTTTTTGATCCATTAAAAATAGTTACTTCTTTTCTTGAGATTGGAGATAGAAATGCAATCAATAAATTAAAAAAGTATGGAGGTGAGTTTCGATATATCAGTAAGCTTTTTCAAATTAATATTCGTCAAAAAGAACAATTGATATTGTCAAGAAACATAGCTGAAGAAAATGGAGAACTTAAGTCTGCTTTTTTGGCTAATTTATCTCATGAGATAAGAACCCCTATGAATGCTATAGTAGGATTTAGCGATTTAATAAGAAGTCATAATATAAGTGATGCGGAAAGAGATGAATATTTGATGATTATTAATAAAAGTGGGCATGATTTAGTTTCTATTATTGAGGACCTTATTGAAATGTCAAAAATTGATGCCAATCAAGTTACACCAAAGATTTGTGAAGTTGATTTAGATAAATGTTTTAAAGAATTACAGGAATCTATAGCTATAACTATACCTAGAAATAAGAAAATAGAGTTGCATATCATTCCTAGTAAAAATCCTCTGACTCAGCTGATCTTGACTGATGAAATTAAATTAAAGCAGATTATGTTAAATTTAATAGGTAACGCTATTAAATTTACGGATTTTGGGTCTGTTTCTTTTGGATATGAAATCGATGAGATAGATCAAACTATTAAACTTACTGTTAAAGATTCTGGTAAAGGAATTACTAAAGAAGGGTTACAATATATTTTTGACCGTTTTCGAACAGTTGACTCAAATTCGACTGCTAAATCAAGTGGACTTGGATTAGGTTTGGCAATTTCTAAGGCTTATATTAAGCTTTTGGGGGGATCTGTTGTAGTAGATTCTGTTGTTGGATTAGGAACTGTTTTTGTGGTAACACTTCCTTTTGAATATGCTGACCAAAAGTCAACAGTTTTGCTCGAGATTAAAAACAATGTATCTACTAGTTTAGGAAATGAAATCATTTTGATTGCGGAAGATAATAATGTGAATTTTATATTATTAAAGAAGATTTTAACTGGTAGAAATTACACGATTCTTAGAGCAAGCAATGGGCAAGAAGCAGTAGATATGTGTAAAAATCAGGAAATCAATTTAGTTTTTATGGATATTGAAATGCCTGTAATGGATGGGATTAAGGCTTTTGAAAATATTAAAAATCTTAAACCTAATCTTTCTATTATCGCTCAAACTGCACATGCGTCAATTGAAGATGAAGAACGAATATTGTCATTAGGTTTTGATAGTTATATTACTAAGCCTTTGAAAAAAGAAAAAGTATTCGAATTGTTAGATGCTTTATTGTAATTAGGGATTGCTTAAAAAGTATTGAAGATTAACTATTTAAATCTATTTATTTAGGAAAGGGTTTGCTCTGGTAGGCCCCTAAATCGGGAGGTAATGTTCTAGTAATTCCTAAGATATCAAGTGGGATTAAATAAGTCGAATTTCCTTTTGCGAAAGCGGAAGAAGTATCGTCTATATTGAAATTGTTGATATTGGGATTAAAGAATTTCGGGTCTTTGTTAAGAATAATGGCACTGTAGTGCACGGGATCGGTGTCGAATTGATAATCTGGATCTTTGGTATTGCTGGACTTAATTAAACAATTATTGAATTGGTACTCGAAAGCAGCACCTGATTTTTTGTCCAAAAGCATTTCGTTCGAATAAGAACCATAAATTATACAATTATTGAATATTGCTCCAGTAAGGTCTCTGGTTTCTGGAGTGGCACCATCTATATAATTGCTAATATACACCGCTACTTGTTCAGGGCTAGACCAGTCGTTGTTGAAGGTTGAGTGTGTGAATTTGTAATTTCCGCCGTAAGTACAGGCTAAACTGGCTTGTCCTGTGTAATTAATAACAATGTTTTCTCCTTCAATTAAAGCATTTTTGGCTTGAATTCCATAATGGGTACAATTATAAATTTGGGTATTTTTTATAGGCATGGTTGCTCCGTCATTGCCTTCGATAAATAACCCAACTGTAGCATTTTTCAAAGTGAGATTTTGAATTGTATTATTAGTGCTTCCATTTTGCAACCAAACAGTTCCCCATTGTCCTGGGATATAACCGAAATCGGGTTGCTGACGATCACCTCCGAAAATCACTTCGTTTTCTAGTTTATCAGTAATGGATTTACTTCCGTTTATGTGCATTGAAGCGTTTTTGGGTACGATAAGACCGGAATCGGAATGAAAATAAACTCTTGCTCCTGGTTCAAATGTTACGGTTTCACCTTCGGGAACGGCAGCATATCCGTAAATTACATAGGCCTTTTTGTTTGTGAAAATAAGTTCGTTCCCATGAATAGGATCATTTTTGTCCAAATAAAAACCACTAATTTTTTCATTTCCTATTGGAAGTGTTTCTGTAGTTCCGTCGGCATTGCGGTTTGGGTATAATAAAATAGCGTCTTGTACTAAAGTCACTAATTCCACTTTCTGAAGATTTGCGCCACTGTCAAATTCAATTTGGTCGGTATATAGGAATTCGGTCGGGGTAGTGTTATCGCTTTCTACGGTTGTTTCTATAAAGATATACAGACTGTCTTTGGCTAACAACGTAACATTTTCGAACATCTTTCCTTGATTTCCCTGAGCACCATCAACGGACATTCGGTATTTAGAGTTTGCTCCATTGGCAAATTTTATGAGTGGTATGTTGATGTCGTTTTTGGAATGATTGTATACTTTTAAGGCATACGTACTCGAACTCAAATTGGTGAAAACCGTATCCAAATAAACGGTGTCTTTTGAAAAAGTCAAATCACCTGTACTGGCAACGGTATCAAAATCACTGCGACAAGAGCAAAATGAAAGTATAATCCCAATAAAAAAAAGTAAGATGATTCGAGGCATTTTGTTTTATTTTTTTGTAAAAATAGCAATAAATTAGATTTTTGGGTTTGTTACGGGGATTAGATTTTTAGTTTCTTTAGCATTTCATTTATTTCTTTTTTGAATTATCAATTTAGCGTATTTTTACAATCTTTAAAATCAAGATATGACAATAGATAAAGATAAAATGCTCGAATATTGCAATCAGTTTTCCAAGAACACTTTGATGGAAACACTAAATATCGAGTTTATAGATGCTGGCGAAGGATTTCTTGTTGCCAAAATGCCTGTGAATTCATCAGTGCATCAACCTATGGGATTGTTGCATGGAGGTGCTTCGGTGGCTTTGGCGGAAAGCGTTGGGAGTGCCGCTTCGCATTTTTTTATTAATGATAAAAACCAAGAAGTGCGTGGTATCGAAATTTCGGCTAATCATCTAAAAAGTATTCGTGAAGGATTTGTTATTGGTACTGCCCGTATTATCCACAAAGGAAGAAGTTTGCATCTTTGGGAAATTAAAATCACGGATGAAGCTGGGAATTTAGTTTCGCTTTGTAAATTGACGAATATGGTTTTGACGAAAGAGAAACAATAAGATGAATGGTTTTTTTGAAAAAGTTAAAAAACAACAAGAGCTAAAACTTCCTTTTGTTTCGTATTGCAAACCCAATTCGGATACGATAATTGGAATGTTTCAACACAATGATAAGTTATTTGATGTTGTTGATTTTACAGAGAAAGGGTTTGTATTTGCTTCTTTTGATGGAAAGAGGACTCATTTAATTCCCGAAAACCAATCAGAAATAATAGGTGTTGTTTGGAAAAAAGAAGTAGTTGATATCTCGGGAAATAAGCAGAAACTTTCGAATGTGTCGGATAAAAATAATTTTGAAAGTATAGTTGCTAAGGGGATTCGAGCCATAGAAAATAAGGAATTCAAGAAAGTTGTACTTTCCCGTAAAGAAATAATCGAACTGGAGAATTTTGATTTGCTTACGACTTTCGAAAAATTAATCCAATTGTATCCCAACACTTTTGTGTATTGTTTTTATCATCCAAAAGTTGGAACTTGGATGGGAGCTACACCGGAGCAATTGGTAAAAGCCAATGTCAATGTATTTGAAACAATGGCTTTGGCAGGGACGCAAAAAGATTATGGCTCGGATGAAATTGTTTGGGAAAAGAAAGAAAGAGAGGAACAGCAGTATGTTACAGATTATATTGTAGATCAACTTCAAGGGGTTGCTTTGGAGGTTTCGGTTACAGAACCCTATAGTCTTAAAGCGGGGAGTGTTTGGCACTTAAAAACCGATATTTGGGGTGTTTTAAATTCTGGTTTCAGTTTGAAGCAAGTTGTCCATTTATTGCATCCAACACCCGCTGTTTGTGGATTGCCAAAAGAAGTTTCGAAGGCTTTTATTTTGGAAAATGAAAATTACGACCGAACTTTTTATACCGGTTTTTTGGGTGAATTAAATACAAGTTTTGCTGTAGATTCGGTTAGCTCAGATTTGTTCGTCAATTTGCGCTGCATGCAAATTTGTGATTCGCAAGCACATTTGTATATGGGGTGTGGAATTACTAAAGATAGTATCCCAGAAAATGAATGGTTGGAAAGTGTCAATAAGTCGATGACGATGAAAAGGGCATTGTAGTAAAGAATATAAGTGATGGAATTTATAATTTTGAATAATAAATAAAACATAAATGAAATTAGATATACTAGCTTTTGGAGCACATCCTGATGATGTAGAATTAGGATGTTCTGGGACGATATTAAAAGAGGTTTCTTTAGGTAAAACCGTTGGAATTGTTGATTTGACACGAGGGGAGCTTGGTACTCGTGGCTCAGCTGAAATTCGGGATCAGGAAGCGAGTGATGCCGCAAAGATATTGGGAGTTACTGTGCGAGAGAATTTGAATATGAGGGACGGATTTTTTGTCAATGACGAAAAGCATCAATTAGAAATCATAAAGATGATCAGAAAGTACCAACCTGAGATTGTATTGTGTAATGCGATAGAGGATAGGCATATTGATCACGGAAAAGGAAGTAAACTGGTTTCGGATGCTTGTTTTTTATCTGGTTTGATGAAAATTGAAACCGTTCTTGAAGGTGAAATTCAAAAACCTTGGAGACCCAAAGTGGTGTATCATTATATACAATGGAAAAACATAGAGCCTGATTTTGTAGTAGACATTACTGGATTCACCGATAAGAAAATTGAATCTATTTTGGCTTATCGTTCCCAATTTTATGATCCCAATTCGAAAGAACCGGAGTCACCGATATCGAGTAAAAACTTCTTGGAAAGCCTGAATTACCGTTCTAGGGATTTAGGGAGGATAACTGGCGTTGAACATGCCGAAGGTTTTACCGTTGAAAGGTGTTTGGCAGTCAATAGTTTAGGAGATTTGAAGTAAATTTGCTGAATTTTTTTTAATTTTTTGTTTGTAGAAGTAAACATTTGTTCTATATTTGCAACCGCTAAGCACAAATGGTGGTTGTAGCTCAGCTGGTTAGAGCATCGGTTTGTGGTGCCGAGGGTCGCCGGTTCGAACCCGGTCATCCACCCAAAAGGCAAAAGCCTCGAAGAAATTCGGGGCTTTTTTTGTGGAGTTAAGTTTTGTTAAGGAATAAATATTAATTTATTGATTTAAAATAAATTAATATTTATTAAATTGCTTACAATTAACCAATTTAATAAAAATCTATGGGAACATTTTTAGTTAGCAAAAGGAAGAATGATGAATTTCAGTTTGTTTTAAAAGCAGGAAATGGACAAGTTATTCTTGCAAGTGAAGGATATACAACCAAAGCAGCTTGCGAAAACGGTATTGAGTCTGTGAGGAAAAATTCTCAAGTGGATGAAAGATTTGATAAATTGGAAGCCAAAAATGGAAAACCTTATTTCAATCTTAAAGCGAGCAATGGTCAAATTATTGGAAATAGCGAAATGTATGAATCGGTTTCGGCACGTGATAACGGAATTGAATCCGTAAAGAAAAATGCTCCCGATGCTGATGTAAAAGAAGATTTGTAATTAATTATAGTTATTTCATTAAAGTGAAGCCGTCTCAATACAATTTTTGAGACGGCTTCACTTTTTTGCTTTCAAAAAAATCTGGTGGTGTTTTTAAAATGTGTTTTCTTCAATAAATATTGTTAATACAAGGCTTTATATTTAGATTTGCGTTATGAAAAACAACCTGTTTAATCTTTTCTTTTCACTCGTAATCGTCATTTTTTCCTTAATTTGGATTAGTGATAAATTATCTATGCTTATAGAAAATGAAAAATACAGTTATTTTGAAACAACTGAAAAAGGGGATGCCGAAAATCAAACAGAAAGTAAATTAAAGATTTTGTTTATAAACCAAATTGATCATTTAAATTTGGTTCTATTCTTATCACCCAATGAAAAAAGCAATAATTCTTTCTATTCATTTACAGTCAAAGAATTTTGTTTTAAAAATCTAACTCCTCCTCCCGAAAAAGATAATTATGTTTCTATAGTTTGATTATTTAAAAAACTATTCTAAAATAATTATTAAAAATCAGTTGCGATTATGTCGTGACTAAATAACACATATCCAAAATGAAAAATTTAATGACTGCAATAGCTGTATTGTTTACAGCTCAATTTTTTGCGCAAACACACGAAATCATTAAGCACAATGGTGAGAAATTAGCGGTGAACTTTATAAAAATCGAAAACAATTTAGTTTACTATGCGCATCCTAATAGTATGGAAGAACAAAAAATAAGCCGCTATGCTGTGGCACAATTAAATGGAAAATCTAAAAACAATTCCAAAGTTATATCTGAAAAGATAAATTTTTCTGAGAAACCCGACTATAATAAAGTAATCATACTAAAAGACTTTGAAACAGTTGGATTAAAAAAAGCTGAAAATTTAATTAGTTATTTGGGAGTAGTCAAAGGAGAAACGAGGTGGTCTATATCTGAAATTGGAGAAAATCGATTGAAACAAAATGCTGCATCAAAAGGGAGGCAATTTATTGTGATAATATCTAATAAAATGGATAATCTAAAGGCTGTTGCTTATACATACTGATTTTTAGAAGCTAAATTAAAAAGAGCCGTCTTAAAATATTTTTTGGGCGGTTCTTTTTTTATTGCTAATGTGGTAGATTTCTGTCGATTTGCGAGAGGGATTACTTCACTATGTATTTATTTTCATAGGAGTTCAGTGAATTTCATTTGCAGTAAGCTACCGAAGTAATGCTTATAGCCCGACCGCATTATGGAAAGTGGGCGAATTAGTGGTATGTAAGGGTAGCCCACTTTAAATAATGGGGTCTCGCCCTGATGTGTTTTGTGATTTTGAAAATATATTAAAATAACAAAGAGCTTCGAATTGCTCCAAAGCTCTTTGTTTATTTTGTTGTTGAAAACGGATTCTGAAAACTACTGAATCGGTTTGTCAACTACAATTCTTTCTGGTCTGTTGGCCAAATCCCAAGCGATTACAAAGGCTAATTGTGCTCTTTTTGCCAGGGCATCGTATTCTATTTTGTTAGGCTCATCTCCTTTTCCGTGGTAATCGGCATGTACTCCATTGAAAAGGAATACTGCTGGAATACCAAATTTTGCAAAATTATAGTGATCAGAACGCTCGTAGAAATGATTAGGGTCTTTTGGGTCGTTGAATTTGAAATCCAAGTCTAAATGTGTGTATTTTTCGTTTTGTGCAACTGTGATGTTGTGCAAATCGCTTGATAATCTATCGGCACCAATTACATATACATAATTGTTGGTGTTGGCATGTTCTACATCGCGGCGGCCTATCATGTCAATGTTGATATCGGCTATAGTATTGGCTATAGGAAACAATGGATTTTCGGAGTAGAAACGTGATCCGTGTAAACCATGTTCTTCTCCAGTTACATGAAGAAATAAAATGGAACGTTTAGGACCGTATCCTGCTTTTTTGGCTTTTTGAAAAGCTTCGGCAATTT
>NZ_DASTTN010000122.1:0-24599 GCF_035760125.1 Flavobacterium sp. | reverse complement strand
TGATTTTTTATTAAAAAAACGTACTTTATGGTCTGGATACCAACCTGCAAAATCAATTAATTTATCACCCAAAAAGTTTTTTACTCTAAAACTAAAGGCATCATAATCGCCTTTTAAATATTTCTCTTTTAAAATAAAATCTTCTGCATCTGCGTCCAAAAACTCATCAGCATCCAGATTAAGAATCCATTCATTTTTACAAAAAGGTAAACCATGAGTACGCTGAGGACCATCGCCTAAAAAGGACTGTTCAATTACAATTGCTCCTTTCTCTTTAGCTATCTCAACTGTTCTATCTTTACTCAAAGAATCGACTATAATTACTTCATCACAAACCCTAAAAAGTGCATCAATACACTTTCCTATCATTTTTTCCTCATTAAAAGTAATAATCAAACCACTTATTGCCATTTTATTATTTATTTGCTATCACAAAAATATAGTTTTTTCCGCTAGATTACTCCATTTACAATCTAGCCCTCGCAAATATCTATAAATACTTTGTATTTTAGCACTCAAATTAAGTTTATTCAATATGAGAATTTTAGTTATTCAACAAAAAAGAATTGGTGATGTACTTACGAGTACGATAATATGTAATAATTTAAAAAAACAATTTCCGCTATATACAATTGATTACATGTGTTATACCAATAGTGTTGATGTATTAATTGGAAATCCAAATATTGATACCATTATCCCATTATCCCATAAAGTCAGAAAAAATTATTTTTCTCTATTTAAGTTTATCTTTGAAATTAGAGCTAAGAAATATGATGTTGTAATTGATGTTTATAATAAATTAGAAACAAATCTAATTACAATGTTTGCTGGTTCTCATATCAAAATAGCCTATCACAAATGGTACACTAAATTGTTTTATACCCATAATTTAAAACGTTTTGAAAATACTGAAACTCCAAAATATGGATTTGCCATTGACAATAGACTTTTATTATTGGAACCATTAAATTTAGACCAAAATAAAATAGATCCCTATCCCAAATTATTTGTAAGCCCAGAAGAAAATGAAAAAACAATTTTACTTTTTGAAAAGCACAAAATAAACAGTGACAAAAAAACAATAATGATTAGTTTACTGGGGAGTGAGAAAAACAAAACATACCCCTTAGAATACATGGTAAAAGTTATTGAATACGTTGCAAACCATAAAGATGTAACAATTCTTTTTAATTATTTTGAAAATCAAATAGAAGATGCTAAATCTATTTATAATTCCTGCTCACAAGAGACTCAAGAAAAAATACATTTTGATTTATTCGGCAAAGATTTAAGATCATTTATATCTATAATGAATCAATGTGATTTAATTATTGGTAATGATGGAGGTGCTATTAATATGGCAAAAGCATTAAACAAACCAGCCTTTACTATTTTTTCTCCTTTCGTAGAAAAAAAAATCTGGGCTACCTTCGAGGATGGATTGAGAAACATATCTGTACATTTAAATGATTTCAAACCTGAGCTATTTGCTAATATTAATCATAGTGAAATAAAGAAAAACCATAGCACTTTATATCAACTACTTTCTCCTGAATTATTCAAAGACAAAATTGATTTTTTCATAAACAACAATTAACAATATAACTAAGCTTTATTGCGTAATCCCCATTTGCACAACAGAAACCATCAAATTCATCAAAAACTTATCTTATCATATTAATGGACGTTTCAATTATTATAGTCAACTACCGAAGTTGGAAGCCATTACTTAACTGTCTAGAATCATTACTTTCGATAGATAAAACAAAAATAGATTTTGAAGTAATCATTGTTGATAATTTTTCGAATGACAGAGAGTTTGATTTTTTTCAAAATAAATTTAACCATTTTACTTTCATCAGAAACAATGCTAATTCTGGTTTTGCCAATGGATGCAACTTAGGAGCAAGAGAAGCTAAAGGAAATTATTTTTTATTTCTGAATCCTGACACTATAATTTCGCCCGAAACTCTTAACACACTTTATACAACTTACAATAACCATTCGGATATCGGAATATTATCTTGTCTACAGGTTGACCGAAAAAGCCGTTTTTTCTATCAAAAAAACATTTTCCCGACACTAGTTCAGATTTTTGGGATAAATAGATTTTTTTACAGAAAAATAAATAAAAAAAGAATAGATACAATTTTCAACTCCAAAGAAGAATTATTTTATCCTGACTGGGTCACTGGAGCAGTAATTTTTATAAGCAGAGAGTGGTTCAAAAAAGTAAATGGCTGGAATGAAGATTATTGGCTCTACTTTGAAGATGTAGAAATTTGCAGAAAAATAGCCCAGAAAAATGGTAAAATTGCAGTATCAAGAAATACAATTATTTTACATGAACATGGTGGCTCTTCAAGAAATGATTTTGAAACAGAGCACATCAGTAAAACTGAAGTTATCATTTCAAAACATGTATATATAAACAATAATTTTAATTCATCAACAAAAACATTAGCACATGTTCTTTTGATAGTTTTTATACTTATAGAAAAAACCTTTTTTTCGCTTTTAAGTTTATTTTTGTTTTTTAATTTGAAATTGAAAACAAATAGATACATCCTTAAAAATCTTTGTTCTTATTATATTAATGCCTTAAAAAACCAAACTTGGTTAAGTAGAAGATCTGTAAACTATCAAAAAATAAATTTATGACAAATAGCAATGCTGAAAAATTGTCTGTGTTGATCATAACATTAAATGAAGAAGAACATTTAAAAGGTTTATTATCCGATTTAGATTTTGCGGATGAAATAATAATTGTCGATTCGTTTAGTACAGATGGAACAGAATTTATTGCTAAAACTTTTCCTAAAGTAAAGTTTGTACAAAATAAATTTGAAAATTTTTCTGCACAAAGAAATTTTGCAATTTCACAAGCTAAAAATGACTGGATACTATTTCTTGATGCCGACGAAGTTTTAACCCCTGAATTAAAGAAAGAAATTATAGAAACGCTAAAAAATAACCAAACCTATGCAGCTTATTTTTTTGAAAGAGTCTTTATGTTTGAGAATATTATTTTAAAATATAGTGGTAATCAAACGGACAAAATATTCCGACTTTTCGATAAGAAATTAGCAAAATATGATGAAAAAAGATTGGTTCACGAAAAGTTAATCGTTAATGGTGAAATTGGCTTTTTAAAAAATAAACTCATTCACCATTCCTATTCGAGTTACCATGATTACAGAGAAAAGATCATTTTTTACGGCAAATTTAAAGCTCAAGAAAAATTTATAAAAAAGATAAAACCAACTGTATTACATCAATTTTTCCATCCTGGTTATAATTTTCTCTATAACTATTTCATCAGATTAGGAATCCTTGATGGTAAAAAAGGAATAATTATCTGTTATCTAAATGCTTATTCTATAGCTGTTCGATATAAAGAATTAAAAAAATTGTGGAAACAAAATCAGAATCTTACTTCCAAAACTTAAGTTTTTTCTTCAATCGTTTCTTTCTATGAAATTTTTCTTGAAAATCTGTAGTGTATTTCCAAAGAGCCTCAAATATCAGGTCCTCAGATTCTCCTGACACTTTTGCATATTCATTACTCATTACCGCTACCATTTCTTTTACTGGTGTTAATCGGCAAAGATTTTTCATTCGCAATTCAAACGACATTTCTTCATGAAAATTCATTCTATTCAAATCAACCAAAAAGAAATCATACTGACCTTCAACACTCTTTTTAATTAATGTATTTCCAGGAGAATGATCTTTGAATTCAATTCCTTTTTGATGCAAAGAATAAGAAAAACGGGTAAACTGGCGAAGAATATTTTCATGGTCTGGATAAGCTGGAATTTCGACCAATTCTCTATAGGTTAAATCACATAGTAAATGTTCACTGGCATAATAACTATCTTTCAATCCTATCCAATTATAATTCTCTAGATAAGCAATAGGTTGCGGTGTTCCAATTCCTTTTTCCAACAAAAGTGTTGCATATTCAAAAGATCGTCTTGCTTTAGATTTTCTAAAATACCTATAGGCAATTTTGTTAATCAAATTTGGAATTTTGAAAGATTTTATATTCATCGTCATACCTTCAAGTTCGAATAACTTGATGATATTTCTTTTGCCGTCACCAAAGAGTTTTCCTGAAGTTTTGAAATCCGATATAGAAAGTAAGATTTTATTTTCTTTTGATTTGGCAGAAGGAGACAATATAAATTTCATTGAAAAAAATAGTTAGAAGGACAAAAGTAAGTATTGCATTCTAGACTTCAAATATTTTATGTAATTTTGCTTAAATTTCAACCTATGATTTACCCAAGTTGTACTTTAGTTACCCCTACTTATAATTGGCCGGAAGCATTAAATTTACTACTCCTTAGCATATTAGAACAAACTGTTTTACCAAACGAAGTAATTATTGCAGACGATGGCTCAACTGAAGACACAAAACAATTAATTTCAAAATTTCAAAAAACATTTCCTGTTCCTTTAATTCATATCTGGCACGAAGACATCAAAAACAGAAAGCCAGCAATTATGAATAAAGCTATTGCTGCTTCAAAATATGATTATATTATAGAAATAGACGGCGATATTATAATGAATAAGCATTTCATAGAAGACCATTTGAATTATGCACAAAAAGGGCATTACTTATTTGGTTCCCGAGTTACTATTAAAAAAGGCTTTTTAGCAGAATTATTTTCAAAAAAGAAAACTCAATTTAACTTATTTTCCAAAGGAATTAAAAAAAGAGGACGCACTATACGAATACCGTTTTTAATGCGTTTTTCAAAAAGTATTTCAGAGCGTTCATCAAAATTAAGAGGATGCAACATGTCCTTTTGGAAAACCGATTTTATAAAAATCAACGGGTTTAATGAAAATTTAGTTGGATGGGGAATTGATGATTCTGAAATGATTCAACGAATACATAATATCGGAATACAAGGAAAAAGATTAAAAAACTGTGGAATTGCATATCATATCTACCACAAAGAACAATCGAGAAGTCAGCTTGACATTAATGATGAAATTTTAAAACAGAGTACAGAAAAGAAATTAACTTTTATCGAAAAAGGAATAAATCAATATTTATAACATGTTTGACATTGCCATAATTCTAATAAATTATAATTCTAGTAAACATACTATAAACTGTATTCAATCTATAATAGATAATACTTCCGAAAAAATAAACTACCAAATTATCATAACCGATAATTGCTCTGAAAAAGAGGACTATTTTACTCTAAAAACTTTTTGTGAAAGCATTTCATTTCCAAATCTCGAACTTCACAGAAGCAACATCAACACAGGCTTTGGCGGTGGAAATATGTTTGGAGTGCAATATACTAACGCAAAATATTATGCGTTTATAAATAACGATACTTTATTTTTAAATGATTGCCTATCAATTCTAAAAAGTGCTTTAGACGATAATAAAAATATTGGCATTGCAGGAGCCCAAGCATATAAAGAGAATGGAGATTTTATGACTTCATTGGATCATTTTGCTTCGCCTGCAAGGGAAATTATTGGTCGAAATTTTCTTGAATTTATAAATCCAAAAAAATATCCCAAACGAAAACAAAAACATTCAACTCCTATACAAGTCAACTTTGTTCCTGGCAGTTTTATGTTTTTAAGAGCAGCTGATTTTAATGAAATAGGTGGCTTTGACACAACTATTTTTCTTTATTATGAGGAAACCGATTTGTGTTTAAGATTAGCCAAAAAATCCAAATATGCCTATTTAATTCCTGACGCTAAATTTATTCATTTTCATGGTGCCAGTACCGAGAAATCTATTGCAATAAAAAAAGAATTAAAAATATCGTTATTATACATAATGAGGAAACATTATGGTTATTTTGGTCATAAAGTTGTTTTAACTTATCTAATACTAAAGTATTTTATCAGTAGTATTTTAAAACCAAAAAATTGGGCTCTTTTTCTTTTACTGATTAGCGGCGCTCCCATAAGTAAATCATTGAAAACAAAACAATCGATAATAACAGTATAATGAAAATAACCAAAAAAATAAAACATTATTTTACAAGGATTCAAAGAATACATCGGCTCGAAAAAGAGAATTCTAAAATAGTGATTAAATCTTTGGGCAGATTAAACAGAGTACCTTTATTATTTGAATCATCTCAAAATCCAAAAGTTTCAATCATAATTCCATTTAATAATCAAGAAATTTTAACTTGGAATTGTTTGATACATCTAAACAGATATTTAACAAACGATGTCCATTTTGAAATTTTATTAGTAGATGACAATAGTACAGAAAATATTGATTTTTCTTTAATAAAGGGCATTTCAATCCATAGAAACATTGAAAAATTAGGTTTTTTGAAAACCATAAATAAAGGAATTCAATTAGCCAAAGGAGAATACATTTATATTCTGAACAACGACATAGAAGTGCGGGAAAATTTTTTAAAAGAATTATTTTTTGTTTTCGAAAATTTTAAAAATGTTGGTGCTGTCGGTTCAAAACTAACCAATCCTAACGGGAGTATTCATGAAGCAGGATCAGTTTTTATAAAAGGTTCCAATTTTAGACAAATTGGTGCAAATAAAAAAGCTTATTATCCCGAAGTAAATTATATAGTAAAAGTAGATTATTGTTCAGATTGCAGCCTCTTATTTAAAAAATTAGACGACAATGGAAATTTAAATTTATTTGACGAGCAATTCTCACCTGCACTATTTGAAGAAAAAGACTTTTGCTTTAATTTAAAACACATTCAAAAAAAAGAAATATACTACACTCCTTTTTCAGAAGTAGTACATTATAATAAAACTTATAATTCTTCTAAAAATTCGGTGCTTTTTAAAACCAATTCAGAAAAGTTTAAAACAAAATGGAAAAAACAACTTCAAGAAATAAAAGCAACCTCTATTGGAAATAGGATACAAGAAAAATACAACAACAATTCAATAGTTTTCTTTAACGGAATAATTCCGGAATTTGATAAAGATTCCGGCTCCAATAGATTGAAAGAAATAATAACGAGCTACATTGAACTTAACTATCATGTATCTTTAATATGCCAGTACGTCTATAAAGAGAATAATTATATCCCTTCCTATCAGAAAATGGGAGTTAATGTTTTTTATGAGCATAAAAAATTCACCGGTTTTAAAAAGTATTTAACAGATCGAAAAATAAAAGTGTCTATCGCATGGTTTTATGGCCCTAAGCAATTTATGACATTTTATAAAACAGTAAAAAAAATAATACCAAAGGCTAAACTAGTTTATGATATGGTTGATATTCATCATTTAAGATATAAAAGAGCCATAGAACTAGAACCTTTAAGAATTTCTTTCAGAAATAAGTATTTGAAATACAAAAAAATCGAATTTAAGGCCTCTGAATTGGCCGATTTCGTAATCACCATTTCAAAATCTGAAGAAGAATATATGGGATTAATTTGTGCAAAAAATAAAATAATTACGATATCCAATATCCATTATCCGAAAATAAGTATTGATGAAACGTTGACTTTTGAGGAGAGGAAAGAAATTCTGTTTATTGGTTCTGCACATACTCCAAATGTTGATGCCCTATATTATTTATATAATGACATAATGCCATTGGTTTGGAATAAAATTCCTGACTTAAAAGTGAATATTATTGGAACCGTAAATGATACCATAAAGGATATTGAAGACCCAAACTTAGTCTTCTGGGGTTATGTCGAAAATATTGATAATTTCTTTATTTCCAATAAATTTATGATAGCGCCACTTAGATATGGAGCTGGCGTAAAAGGTAAAATTGGGCAAGCTTTTGAATATTATTTGCCTGTTATCACCTCTTCAATTGGGGCAGAAGGAATGCATTTAATACAAAACGAAAATGCTTTGATTGAAGATACCAGAGAGGGATTTGCAGAGGCTATAATTGGCTTATACACCAATAAAGAATTATGGAAAAAACTACAGGATAACTCCGAAGCGAGTTTACACCCTTTTTCATGTGAAATGTTAAAAGAAACTCTTCTAAGAATAAGTTCCATTAACTAAGTTAGTATATCATCCTATCCTCTATTTAAAAATAACATCAATTTTGTCATAACAAGTTTGTTTATCATTATTATTGATGAAATATTCTTTTCCGCAATTCGATATTTCAGAGTATTTTTCTTTGTCGTTAATTAATAATTCAATATTTCTTGCAAATTCATGAGATATATTAGTCACCAAACATCCATTATTCACTTTGCTGTTCATACCGTCCACTCCCCTAAGATTACAAACAACCGGTAATCCGAATGACAAAGCTTCAATAACTTTAATTTTCAAACCTGTACCTGAGAACATTGGACAAATAGCCACTTTTGAATCTGAATAATAATCATCCAGATTATCAACAAAAGATAATTTAGTGACATTCTCAAAATCCTGAATATAATTGCAGACTTTGCCAATTACAAGAATATTAATTTCTTTATTTAGCAATGGATAAACTTCATTAAAGAACCAATTGGCTCCAGTAATATTATGCGAATTACTACTCGCAACGTAAATCAGATCATACTTTTTATTGCCAGTCGTTTTACTGAATTTATTCTCAATTATATGCGAAAGCGTAATCACTTCTTTTTTTACGAATTGCGAAAAGAGATAGTTTTCTTCAGCAGAAATAACAAATATTTTATCAAAATTATTAATCAATTCAATCTCCTTTTGAAAATATTTACCAAGATTAAAACCTCTTAAATTTTGAAATTGTGACGTTAAGAAATCATGAGTATCAATACAAAGTTTTGCATTTTTAATATATGGATTATCAATTACCAATCGTGCCCAATATGCATATGAAATAATGATATAATCATATTCATTTGATTTCAAAATACTATTGAAGTGAGATTGATGTTGAAATCGTATTCTACTGAAATGCTTTATTCTACCAAAAATTTTATTAGGAAGAGAATAACAAAAAAAATATTTTATTTTATTCTTCTTTAATTTGAATTCTTTTAAGAGATAACCTTTAGTAATTAAATTACCCGATTCAAGTTCCTCAATGGAATCATTGGAAAAAACACCTGACTCAACACCCACTAAATCTACATCAATTGAACGACTTTTAAAATAGTGCAACAGCGCATTCGCCCTTGAATTATTTCCTTGATTTAGCAGTAAAGGATTTTCGGGATAAAAATAGAGTATTCTCATAAAAAATGTTTTTCACAAAAGTAAATTTATTAATTGATTTAAAGAATCGAAAAAAGTATCTACCCAATATATAAGCCTAATTTGCACAAACAATACTAATACATTTACATTCAGATATTTAAAATTAATCATTCTCATTATTATTAATTGCAATCTCCTTTGTTTTAAGTATTCTCTAATAATGCATCTATTGTGTATATTTGTTCGTTACAAAAGCATCACTATTTATAACATTTATCAAGAGTTACAAAATGTTTTATTACAATGAAGAAAGAGAACTTTACTATTTATTCTAAAAAACATAGTTTCCTTACTAATGCACAATAATTGGTTAAATCAGGTTTTATAATTAAATCAAAAAATGAAAATATCTGTTGCCCTCTGCACTTTTAATGGAGATAAGTTTCTTCACAAACAAATTGACTCCATACTTCAGCAAACATTGAATGTAGATGAAATAATTGTTTGTGATGACTGCTCTACAGATCACACTTTAAAAATATTAGAAGAGTATAAAAAAAATAATCCTGAAATTTTTCGAATTTATCAAAATGAGGTCAACCTAAAAAGCAATAAAAATTTCGAAAAGGCAATTACTCTTTGTAGTGGTGATTATATTTTTTTATCAGATCAGGATGATGTTTGGAGAAATGACAAAATTGAAAAAACACTAGCCATTTTTAATCAAAATTCTCATATTGAAGGTGTTTTTTCTGATGCAACATTAATAGATGATAAGGGAAATCTTGTCTTTAAAAACATCTCAATATGGGATTCTTTTTTATTTTATGAGTCAAAAATGAACAAACCCATTGATCTATTTGATTTCCTGGTAGCTAATGGCAATTTTTTGACCGGTGCCACATTATGCATCAAAAAAGAAGTAAAAGATTTTTGTTTTCCATTCAAAACCTCTAATAAATTCTTACATGATGAATGGTTTGCTCTAATTTTAGCCAAAAGAAGAACACTATATTACACAACGGACAGACTGCTTTTTTATCGCTTACATAATTCACAGCAATTAGGAATTGGAGATTCAAAAAAAATTATTAATCCCATTAAAAAGTCAATAAGGGAGCAAAATCTTATTCTGAAGCTAAGAAAAGTAAAATCATTTAGTGATTATAAATTTATGACTAATCGATACTATGCGCAATATGAAAGATTTAAAGACCTAATAGAGCAAAATCCAGACACGCCAATTCTCAATCATTTAATAGATATCGTTATCAAATTATATATTGATTTCGATTTTGAAATGAAAAAAAAACACCCTATACGTCATTTTTTCAGAAAAAGAAAAAATGAAAAGAAAGGCAGAATGCAAATTGACCGCGAATATCAATCAGCAAGACAAAAAGATTAATTCAATTCCAAATCAACAAATATAATAATGGACACAAAAGCCAGAATAATAGCATTCTACTTACCACAATATCATCCAATTCCTGAAAATGATAGTTGGTGGGGCAACGGTTTTACAGAATGGACCAATGTAGGCAAAGCAAAAGCATTATTTAAAAAACATTATCAGCCTCGAGTTCCGGCAGATTTGGGCTATTATGATTTGCGTGTACCTGAAGCCCGTAAAGCACAAGCAGATATGGCGCGTGAACACGGTGTTGAAGGGTTTTGCTATTGGCATTACTGGTTTGGCAACGGAAAAAGATTAATAGAAAGACCTTTTAACGAAGTAATTGCTTCAGGTGAACCCGATTTCCCCTTTTGCTTAGCCTGGGCAAATGAAACATGGAAAGGTTTTAACCATGGCCTGAAAAATAGAAATATTTTGATTGAACAATTGTATCCTGGAATCGAAGATTACACGGCACACTTTTATGAAGTATTGTCCGCTTTTAAAGACAAAAGATATATTACAATAGAGAACAAGCCAGTGTTCATGATTTATAAGCCATTAGCAAATTCAGAAATCCCTGTGTTCATAAAAACTTGGCGTAAACTGGCAACAGAAAACGGACTAAAAGGTATTTATTTCATTGGACACAATATGGATTTTACGATTAGTGATCAAATACTGTTAGAAACAGGGATAGACGCAATAAATACAGTTCGATTAAACGACTTTTTGGCAGAAAAAAATTCCTTTTCCAGAAAATTCTATAAAAGGTATAATAAAATTTTTAGAAATAATGTAAAGGCGTATCCTTATGAAATTGCTTCGCAAAAATTTATTTCCACAGAAATAGATAAAAAAGAGAATGTTTACCCAAGCATAATTCCTGGTTGGGATCATAGTCCACGAAGTGGGCATGAAGGGATAATCCTGACCGACACCACTCCTGAATTATTTGAAAAACATGTTAGAGATGCTGTAGAAATTGTTAAAAATAAAAGTGATGAACATAAAGTCATTTTTATTAAATCTTGGAACGAATGGGCAGAAGGAAATTACATGGAACCCGATTTACGCTGGGGCACTAAGTTTCTTGAAGCTTTAAAAAGACAGATTGTAAAATAATTGTCTTTGTTATCTGCTTAAACGCAATAATTATTAGTTAACTCAAGAAATTCAAACTATCAAAAATTCCTAAAGAAAATAAAATAGCTTATATTAAAAAAAACAAATCGAAAAACATTGAATTTTAATCTACATTTGTACGTATTTTATCCACTATAATTAATATCGTTTTTAAATGAAAATAACAATAATAAGCTATGATAATTGGGGGCTTAACGAGCATCTTAAAAACACATTAGTTCAAAAAGGACATACAGTACATTATATTAATTTTTTTGATTTTAAACACAAGTATTCCAATTTCCAATCTAAACTGTATAATTTCATTTTAAAAAATTTATTCAACAAAAACATTAAAAACGTTTATTATGGTAATGAAATACTTAAAAAGTTAGCAGAAAATAACGAAATTCAAGATGTAATCCTAACCATAAAAGGAGATTTCATTGACACTAAATCCATTTTGGAATTTAAAAAATTCACCAAAAAATCAATAGCTTTTTTTAATGACAGCATCACTCGATGTCCCAAAATAAAACAGGTTATTCCTGCTTTTGATGAAGTATATTCTTTCGAAAAAAAAGATTGCAAAAAATATAATTTAAATTTTATAACTAATTGGATTTATCCAATACAAGTTGGTAATACAAAAAAGGAACAATTCGAAGTTTATAACATCAGTTCCAAAGACAAACGGTCAGTCCTTCTATCAAAAATTGCACGAATTTTAAAAGGAAATAAAATCAATTATAAAATCATCATTTTTGATAAAAAAAACAGAAATCACGACCCAAATCTGGAATACACACAAAAACAAATTCCACTAGCCCAAGTCAATGAGAATTTACATAATGCCCAAATTTTATTGGACATCAATAGAATAGGACAAAATGGACTTACTTTTAGAGTATTTGAAAGCATTGGTTTAGAAAAAAAACTAATTACCACGAATGCAGACATTAAAAATTATGATTTCTACAACCCTAATAACATCTTGATTATAGATGAAAAAAGACCTAATCTTACTTTGGATTTTTTCAAGACTGAATATGAAAAGATCTCAGAAATGGTATTCAAAAAATATACTTTAGAGGAATGGATTAACCAAGTTTTTCATTAATTTCTCAAATTATATCAAAATGCAATAAATAAAACCTACAATAATAAAGTATATTTGCGTTTTATAATCCTTTTTAAAATGTTCCGTTAAGGGTATTATTTCTCCAAAAAATAAATTCATGAAAATATATTTCTCATTAGTAGTTACCATTCTGACGTTCTCATCTTTAAAAGCACAAAACATATCTGTAGGATCTATCGATATGATAGAACAAAGAAGCAGAAATGAACAATTATTAGGCAATGCAAATCCACTTATTTCCTACACTTTACGCCCCCTAGCCTTAGATCTAATTGATACAACTCAAACAAATTCTAAGGAAAAAGTAAACATAAAAGTACTTCCGATAACACTGATCCAACAATACAATACATTTGCTCCTTATGGTTGGAATGACGGTTCAATGATTCCTGCCAAAGGTTATCAATCACTACTAAGCGCTGGTTTGTTTGCTGAATGTGGAATTTTGAGTATACAATTGAAACCCGAAAATGTCTATGCAGTAAATCCAGATTTTGACATTTTTCCTTTAAGTGAAACCAATGCAGTACGTTTAATAAATATCAATAATTTAAACCATACTGATTTACCTTTACCTTTTGGAGATGAGCCCTACAGCAAATTAAACTGGGGACAAAGTAATATTAAGCTAAATATTAAGAAATTTTCTATTGGCTTATCTACCGAAAACTTATGGTGGGGACCAGGAACTAGAAATTCGTTGATCATGAGTAATAACGCCGCTGGTTTTTTACATTTCACATTGAACACAAGACAACCTGTAGAAACATTTATTGGAAGTTTTGAAGGACAAATCATAAGCGGTAAATTAGAGGGATCAGGAGTAAGAAGTCCAAAATCACAATTTATAATTGATGGTGTGGATTACGAAATACCAAAAAGTGATGATTGGCGCTATATTAACGGTCTTTCGATAAACTACCACCCTAAATGGGTACCTGGTCTATTTCTAGGTTTGAATCGTACCATACAAGTTTATCGTGACGATATGGGCAGCAGTTTCAAAGATTATATGCCAATTTTTGATCCTTTCCAGAAAAAAAATCTGAGCGACGAAGATGCAAAAAATAGGGATCAATTGGCTTCACTGTTTTTTAGATGGGTAATGAAGGAATCAAAATTTGAATTTTATGGTGAAAGTGGCTGGAATGACCATTCTTCAACCATTTGGGATTTTTTCGATTCTCCCGAACATTCCAGAGCCTATCTTTTTGGATTCAACAAATTGTTCATGCTCAACAAAACCGAGAATAAATATTTAAAAGTAAATTTTGAAACCACCCATTTAGAACAAAGTGCCGATCGTATTGTAAGACCAGGCGGTACTTGGTATAGACATTATCAAATTCTTCACGGATACACAAATAAAGGGGAAGTTCTTGGAGCCGGTATCGGTCCAGGAAGTAATTTACAGACTTTAGATTTTAGTGTTTGGGAAAAAGATCAAGTTTGGGGAATACAGCTAGAACGCTATGCCCATAATATGGATTTTTATTACGATGCTTATACATTCTATGATCACAAATGGGTTGATTTGGCACTAAATACCTATGCCTATAAAAAATACGGCGATTTGGGTATTCAGGCAAAGCTTAATTTTGCACAAATGAGAAACTTTCAGTATCAATTGGAAGACAATAAATTTAATATGCAATTCCAACTGTCATTACAGTATCAGTTATAAAAACATAAAATTTATCACTGCCAAACTATTGATTTTCATTTAATATATTTGACATTTGTCTTTTTACACTTTTGATTATTTCATTAAAAGAAAAATACTATGAAACTATCTGTTGCCATGTGTACTTATATTGGAGAAAAATATATCAAAGAACAACTTGAAAGTATATTAAACCAAACTTTGGCTATTGATGAAATAATCATTTGTGATGATGGATCCAATGATAAAACGATAGCAATCCTGGAACAATTTCAGGTCGAATATCCCAATAAAATATTACTATATAAAAACCAAGTTAACCTAGGAAGCACCAAAAATTTTGAAAAAGCCATTTCCATTTGCACCGGTGATTTTATTTTCCTGAGTGATCAGGATGATATTTGGAAAGTAAATAAAGTGGAAAAAGTCATTCAACATTTCTTAGCTCATCCATCAACTGAAGCCGTTTTCACCAATGGCGATTTAATGGATGACAAAAACGAAAAAACAAAAACAAATACACTTTGGGATTCGGTCTTCTTTATCGAATCACAATTAGAAAAACCGATTAATTTGTTCAAATTGATTAGTTCCAAAAGAAATATGGTTACCGGCGCAACGCTTTGTATCAAAAAAGAAACGAAAGATTTTATTTTGCCTTTTCCGGACATCAAAAAATATTATCATGATGAATGGATAGCTATCATCATTGCTTCTAGGAAAAAATTAGACTATTTAGCGGATGAACTTATTTCTTATAGAATCCATTCGGGTCAACAAATTGGAGGAAAAAATAGCGTTCAAAATATTATAACCCAAAAACATTTAAATCTTAGCAATTATGTTTTAGGCAATGAAGTCCCTAAATCATGCCAAGATTTCAATCAATTATCCAAGACGTATTTTCGCCATTATTTAAAATTCAAAAAAGTTTCCGATAACACGAAAGATAAAAGTCCCATAAATTTTAAAGAAATAGCAGAAACCAATTTAGAATTATTTAAAAAATGTGACGAAACCCTAAAAAAAGCCAATCCCCTTTTCTATTTTTTTAGAAATTTAACTGACAAAATAAGAGGAAAAAGACAATTAAATTAAAACAAAATGGACATCAATCAAGAAGTACACAACGCATTTGAAGTCATAAAAGAAGGCGGAATCATCCTTTACCCTACCGACACTGTTTGGGGAATTGGTTGTGATGCGACCAATCCGGAAGCCATTGCCAAAATATACAAACTCAAACAAAGAGCAGAAACCCAAAGTATGATTTGCCTGATGAATGGCGAAAAAATGATCTACAATGTTTTCAAAGAAGTTCCAGAAGTAGCCTGGCAAATTATGGATTTATCCGAAAATCCAACAACATTAGTCCTTGACAAGCCTCGAAATGTGGCTCCAAACATTATCGCACCCGATAATACTTTGGGCATTCGCATCGTCAAAGAGCCTTTTTGTTTCAAACTGATGGAACGCATGAAAAAACCATTAGTCTCTACTTCGGCTAATATTTCCGGTCAACCTACTCCAAAAAGTTTCAAAGAAATCAGTCCCGAAATTATAAAAGGCGTGGACTATGTTGTAAATTTGCACCACGATAAAATTGCTGGAAAACCTTCTACAATCATTAAATTAACTAATGATTCGCAAGTAAAAGTGATTCGTAAATAATTTTTTGTTTCAAGCTTCAGATTTTAAAACAATTCTAAAACCTAAAGCTTGGAACTTTAAACTTTTAAAATGAACTATAAAGAAGCCTTAAATAATAAAATATTCGAAGTCATTTCGAAAGCATCCCAAGAACTTAATGTTGAAAGTTTTGTAATTGGTGGTTTTGTACGTGACTTACTTTTAAATAGAGATTTCAAGAAAGACATTGATATTGTTGCTATTGGGAGCGGTATCGAATTGGCCTTAAAAGTGTCTGATTTACTGCCTAAAAAACCAAAAGTTCAAGTTTTCAAGACTTATGGAACTGCCATGTTACGTTTTGAAGAGACTGAAATCGAATTTGTAGGCGCTAGAAAAGAATCCTATAATCTTGACAGCAGAAATCCTATCGTAGAAAATGGAACATTGGAAGACGACCAAAACAGACGCGATTTCACCATTAATGCTTTGGCATTGTCATTAAACGCTAACAATTTTGGTGCTCTATCAGATCCATTTAATGGTATTTCCGACTTGGAAAACAAAATCATAAAGACACCCCTCGATCCGGACATTACATTTTCTGATGATCCGTTGCGTATGCTTAGGGGAATTCGGTTTGCAACTCAATTGGGCTTTGAAATAGATCAAAATTCATTGGACTCCATTACCAAAAATGCCGAGCGAATCAAAATCATTTCCGGAGAACGAATTGTCGAAGAATTAAATAAAATCCTTTCCACAGACAAACCTTCCATCGGATTTTTGTTATTATTCAAAACAGGCCTTTTAGATATTATCCTTCCTGAACTGACAGCTTTAAACCAAGTAGAAGAAATAGAAGGGCACACCCACAAAAATAACTTTTACCATACCCTTGAAGTGGTCGATAACATTTGTCCCAATACCGATGACGTTTGGCTACGTTGGTCGGCTTTACTTCACGATATAGGGAAAGCACCAACAAAGCGCTTCAACAAAAAACAAGGCTGGACTTTTCATGGACACGAATTTCTTGGCGGAAAAATGGCGAAAAAAATATTTGAACGCCTACATATGCCTTTGAACCACAAAATGAAGTTTGTTCAAAAAATGGTCATTATGAGTTCTCGTCCAATAGTTTTGGCACAAGATATTGTAACCGATTCGGCAGTACGACGTTTGGTTTTTGATGCTGGTGAAGATGTTGAAAATTTAATGACACTTTGCGAAGCTGATATCACAACCAAAAACCCTAATAAATTCAGGAAATACCATAGCAATTTTGAAATTGTCCGCAAAAAAATTGTGGAAGTCGAAGAACGCGACCACGTTCGCAATTTCCAACCACCCATTTCTGGTGAGGAAATTATGGAAATTTTCGACTTAAAACCTTCCCGCGAAATCGGAATGCTAAAAGAAGCAATCAAAGAAGCCATCCTTGAAGGTGAAATTGCCAATGATTATGATGCCGCTTATGGTTTTATGATGAAAAAAGCAGAGAAATTAGGGTTGAAGAAAGCGGAAAAATAATTGAGAAAGATTAACATAATTAAAATGAAAAATAACAAATCCGTAATTATCTGGCTTCTTTCGGGTTGCTTTTTAGTGTTTGTAATGGTTGTAGTGGGCGGCATCACCCGATTGACAAATTCTGGTTTATCAATGACCGATTGGCATTTGGTTACCGACACACTTCCCCCTCTTACCGAAGCCAAATGGCAAGAAGCTTTTGACCGATACAAGCAGTTTCCAGAATACCAAAAAATCAATATCCATAACGATTTCACACTATCCGATTATAAATTCATCTATTTCTGGGAATGGTTTCACCGTTTTATCGGAAGAATAATTGGTCTTGTATTCATCGTTCCGTTCTTTTATTTCCTAATCAAGAAAAAAATTGACAAAGCTACTTTAAACAAATGCTTTGTTTTGCTTGGAATGGGAGCATTGCAAGGATTTTTCGGTTGGTTTATGGTAAAAAGCGGTCTGGTTGACAATCCGGACGTAAGCCATTTTCGTCTTTCCTTGCACCTTACTTTTGCCTTCATCACTTTTGCCTACACACTTTGGGTGGCGTTGGACTTAATATATCCAGACAAAAAAGCACCAATTCTTCCCTTGAAAAAAATAGCCCGAATCACATTGGTTCTTTTGCTTTTGCAAATCATCTACGGAGGTTTTGTAGCTGGCTTAAATGCAGGACTAGTCCACAACCATTGGCCGATGATGGGCGATGGGCAATTCATTCACGACAGTGTCTTTATAGAGCAAAAAACACTATTCCTGAACCTTGTTGAAGGAAAAAGCGGTGTGCAATTTGTCCATAGAACACTAGCATACTTTGTGGTGGGATTCATTTTATTTCTGTATTTCAAAGGTAAAAAGTACAACCTCAACACTCAACAACAAAACGGATTAAATGCTTTGGTAATAATTGTCTTCTTGCAATTTATTTTAGGAGTTTACACTTTACTGTGCAACGTCCCACTTTGGCTGGGCCTATCCCACCAAGTCAATGCATTCTTTTTGTTGACCGCAATGACTTACACCTTGCATCGACTAAGCAAATAAATTAGGAGCGAAACAATAGGCTTTATTAGGAAATATGGATTCCTGCTGTCCGCTATATTCCACCCCGTAGAAAAAACGGGATGGGATACCGCTTCCATCAGGGCTAAAAAGCCAGCATAATCTATTTTTGGAAACACAGTCCAACGAGCATCAGAGCAACTTAAGTCTAGCATCCTCTTTTTTAATGCATAAAATAGCCTTACTTTTGTAGTCCGACTATATTGTCACATCTCGCAGTTTCATCCATTAAAATGTCTAAACTTGCTCCTCAATATCAATTTCTCGACTTATCCGATTACGGAAGACCCCTTGCACGAATATTTGCAAACCGATTAAAAAGTACTCGTTTTACTCCCATACACGTAACTCTTCTTTTTGGAATTTCGGGCTTGATTGCCGTCTATTGTATCTTGCAAAATCATCTCTTTACAGCCTCTTTTTTTATCATTTTAAAATCGATAATTGATGCCGTTGACGGTGAACTTGCACGCATAAAAAAAACACCATCTTATACTGGAAGATATCTTGATAGCGTGTTTGACATTATCCTAAATTTTATGATTTTGATGACCATTTGCTATGTCTCAAAAACTACTTTTTGGATGACCTTTTTGGCATTTATCGGAATACAATTGCAAGGCACTTTATACAATTATTACTATGTGATTTTGAGAAACAAATCAGTTGGAGGAGATGCAACAAGTCAAATTTTTGAAGACGAATCTCCTCGAGCATTACCAGGTGAAAGTCAAAAATCTGTCGATATTTTATTTAAAATTTACACTCTCGTTTATGGCGCTTTTGACAAGATTATTCACGCTTTGGACAAAGAGGCCTACAAGGTAAAATCATTTCCAAATTGGTTCATGACCATACTTTCAATTTATGGATTGGGATTTCAATTATTGATAATTGCTATTTTACTTTCTTTAAATAGGATAGAATACATCGCCCCGTTCTTTATCATTTACTCTTTACTAATTTTTGTGCTAATAGCGGTAAGAAAAGCATTTATACGGCCTTAAAACCACGATAAATAAAATCTATACACAATTACCAACTTACATAAATTCAGTATTTTAAAACAAACTACATAAACAAATAATTTAAATTTATTTTTAACTAATCCAATTTTTAAAATCAGACACCTTTTCTCGACTTACAATCACCTCATCTTCCTTGTAAGTAGGCAAAATAATCTTCAATCTGGAGTTGCTATACACTACAATTTCCTTTATTGCCTTTAGCGGAATAATGAATTTTCTACTGATTCTATAAAAATCAGCCGTGTCTAATTCCTGCTCCAAAACTTCCAAAGTGCAATCCATTAAGTAATTTCTGTTATCGATAGTGTGAATATAAGTTCCCTTATTTTCACTAAAAAAACATTCAATTTCATCAGTGGAAATAACCTTGAGGTGCTGCCCTATTTTCACTGTAAATCTTTTTTTGAATGTTTTCTCAAAAGGGTTCGAAAGCATTTTTCGGATCTGTTCAAAATCCAATTGCATGGATTCATTTCCATTTGTTTTTGAAATTTTAAAACGGTCTTTAAATTTCAAAACAGCCACTTCCAAATCATCTTCGTCGATGGGTTTCAAAAGATAATCGATACTGTTCAATTTGAATGCACGCAATGCATATTCATCATAAGCAGTTGTAAAAATAACGGCACTTTTTATGTCTGTTTTTTCGAAGATTTCAAATGACAAACCATCCGATAATTGGATGTCCAAAAAAATCAAATCGGGATGCTCATTTTCGGAAAACCAGCTTAAGGCTTCTTCAACAGAATGAAGCATCACTTCTACCCGAACATCTATTTTTTCGAGTTTGCGTTGCAACAATCTTGCCGCCGGTTTTTCATCTTCTATTATTATTGTGGTCATTTTTTTAGGTTAGAGGTTAGAGATTGTGGTTTTCAGATTGCAAATTTTAAAATCCCACTGATTACTGTTTTCTGGCAACTGAATACTGCTAACTGACAATTCACTCCCACTTTTGATTTTTGTCTTTATCCATAAACTCTTTGATTTTTCTTTCTTCCCAGTCGGCACCAAAAAATAGATCTCTACCAAAAACAGACATTCCATGAGCCACTAAACCGATGCCCCAAAACAAAGCTGTTGAGAATGTTTCCCATCTAAAAAAAACTTCACTTCCCAATACGCTCCTATTAAAACTAGAAACAATTATAAAAGCGTTTACCAAAACATAAACCAGTAAATGAATATAAAACCCTTTGATTCTTTTTACTCTTTTATAAGCCAATTCATATCTTGTGTCTGGATTGAAATTTTCATCCTGAAAATTTTCAAATAACTGTTTTCTATATCTTCCCATTTTTTTTTGTTTTATATTATTCCCAAGTTTTTTTAGTTTGCTCTTCTTTTTCCATATATTCTTTAATTTTCCGTTCCTCCCATTCTTTATTAAAAAACGGTGAATAATTAAAAACTTTTAATCCGTGAAAAAGCACACCAATTCCCCATCCCAATAAAGGCCAAAAGAACCATAAATACTGCGGTGATGTCACTAAATTTAATACTAATAAAAAACAATTTACCACAATATAGGAAATCAAGTTTCCATAAAAACCTTTAATTTCCTCAACCCTTTTTTTTGCTTTATAATAGCGTTCTTCTTCTGTATATTGATTTTCCATGACTTTTAAAAATTTAGATTTTAAATTTTAGATTCCTACTGAATACTACTTCCAACTCTGCTTGTTATCTTCTTTGGCTAATATTTCCTTAATTTTTCTTTCTTCCCAATCGGTTCCATATCCAAATACCTTGAAAGCATGCATCATTAACCCAAATCCCCAACCCGCTGCTGAGAACCAAAACCAATGAAATTGAGGCATATAGGTAAGATTAATAAATATTAAAACTGGGATTACACAGCAATAGGAAATCAAGTTACCATAAAATCCCTTGAGCTGTTCTACTCTCTTTTTTGCTCTGTAGTAAGCACCATTTTCGTTGTAACTTGAAGTTGTTTCCATAACACTAATTTGTTTGGTCAAAATAGGAATCTTAACCGTAAATGTTTTTTCATTTTGTTCGATCAATACCTTTCTGTTGGTAATAATTCCGTAGCGATCCACAATGTTTTGCAATCCAACTCCTTGACGACTCTGTATTACTTCTTTCTTTTGAAAATCATTTTGGATAGCTAAATAATCCCCATCAATAAATATCCTAATATGCAACGGTTTTTGTTCGCTAACCACATTGTGTTTTACTGTGTTCTCCAGTAACAGCTGTAACGAAAGCGGAACCACTTTGGCATCTGGATTTATAACAGTTTCCGGCAATTCATAAAACAAACTGTTCTCGAAACGCATTTTTAAAAGATTCATGTACGTTTTTGCAAAAGACAATTCTTCTGCAACCGAAACCAGTTCTTTGTCTTTTTGTTCCAATACATAACGGTAAATTTTGGACAAAGAGGTCGTAAAACGTTGCGCATTCTCAGGATTTTCTTCTATCAATGAACTCAATACATTCAAACTATTAAAAAGAAAATGTGGATCGATTTGGTTTTTTAAGGTTTCAAACTTTGCATTGGCTGTTCCGGCTATAATTCTTTGTTGCGTTACTTCGGTCTTGGAAGCTTGTTTCCATTTTACCATAAAACTCCTGGCTTGCATAAAAACAGAAACTCCCAATGACAAAATAATGTAAAATAGATGAACCCAAACCATCCTCTCATTAAAAAACTGATCTATGGGCATTTTTTGCAAAATCACAAAAATGATATAATCTATACCCAAAACAACCGGAATCGTGTACAAAACAGTAACCAAAATTCCGTAATAAACCCTCAAATTAGTTTGCTCGAGCCAATCCCATTTTCTGTCTAGCAAATGATTTAAAAAACCATTTCCAAAACCCAAACCAAAAGAATACAAACAACTCAAAGAGAACGTTATTAAGACATTTTTTATGCTAAAATCACTTCCTAACAAAGCTGAAAAAATAACAGTGAAAACCATAGAAATTTTGAAACAAACGATTGTCCCACTCTTTAAATCAGAAAATGTATCTCTATAATCTTTCATTATATTCAGCTTAAATTAATTTAATTATTTACAGTTTTTCTGAGCTTCCAATGCTCTATCCAATCCCCATTTTGGAGAAAAAGGTGTTTCCGGTTTAAAAGTAGCAAAAAGTCCAATAGATTTATCAACTTCTTGACATAAAGGTTTAGTGTCTACTCCAGTCCATTTGGCTCCTTGAATTTGAAAATCGGCTTTACCAAACACAGCTCTTGGATTCTCTGGTGATAATGCTTCGGCTTTGGCATACATTTCCATTGTTTTACCGGAATATTTCATACTGTTTACCATAGGATCAACAACTATCCAAGCAGTGTAAATCATGGCCTGCATTACATACAACTCTGAATTATTTTGGTCTTTTATCATTTCAGCGTCTAAGGCATTCTGTGCTTTTGTAAGCATCGCATTGATTTGGGTTTTGTCCTGAGTTCCAAAAGAAGTGGTAGTATTTACCAAGGCCACATAATAATTAGGCAACCAACTTGATTTATCCGCAGCTGCTATACGTTCAAACATATCCGAAGCTTCGGTGTTTTTTCCTTCTCTCCAAAGCTGAAATGCTTTTCCCATTCCTTGTTCAAATTGTCCTTGAGCCGAACTTATTACAGCTACAAATAATGCGATAGTAGTGATAATCTTTTTCATTATGATTAGTTTTAAATAGTTACTTTTTAGTTATTGAATTTGATGTCTACTTTTGAATCTTTATTAATATTGAATTTAGCATCTTCATAGGCAGGGGGTCCCATAAATCCTTTAGCATTGTTTGAACAAGCAAAATCTTCGGAAGGGATTCCCATTATATTTTTATCCAATTTTCCGTTATTGTTTTCATCTTGATAGGTAGAAATACCATATTCTCCTTTTGGAATACCAACAAAAGTAACGATGGCACTGTTGTTTTTAATTTCGGAAGTAATGCTTTTGTAAGTTGATTTCAGAAACGTTCCATCCGAATTGTACAAACCTACTTTAAGAACTCCTGTATCGCTTTTTAAACCCGAAACAGAAACGGTAAGATTTACATTTTGAGCTGACATTAAGCTACAAATAAAAAATGCGAGGGTAGTGATGATTTTTAACATGGTGTTTGATTTTTAGTTGTGATTAAATTGTGATTGAAACTCCTAATTTTTATTGATTTAATTCTTGAACAAATTTATATTGACAATACCTCTTTTAAAATTTAATGATACCGAACTGTCAATTTTGATGGATGAATTGTTTCTTTTGAGATTCTAAGTTTTTTTCTTAGTAACTCAGCGACTTAGCTGCTTTATAAATTCTTCAACTGATTGTCGTTTTTATTTTTACTGATGGTCCAAAAGAAACCAATAAAGAAGAATCGATCCGCTGCCGGTTTGATGGCACTTCTCCTGTATTCCCCGTTCGTATCAGGTTGAATTGCATAATTATATCCATATACATTATTGGCTCCTAAAATATTGGAAACAGAGAAATACAAAATCTTTTGGGTTGTTAGTAAATACGCCCAGTTAAAACTCAAATCATTGTATGATTTTGTCTTGCCGTTCATGAACTTGGTTTCATTCGGATTGTTATACGGTCTTCCTGTACTGAATGAATTAGTAAACCCTATTTGAGATTTCCAGTCCGTTATCCAATATTTGGTCACTATCGACAAACTGTTGTTAGGAACAAAATTGGGAGTGACCTGGGTCGGATAATTTTTATACAAACGCTCGGTGTCGATATACGAATAGGAAACCCAATATTCTAGATTCTTGATGGTTTTCCCGTCTCTCCAAAACAAATCCAAACCTTTGGCATATCCTGTTCCGTCATTGGTAAATATCGAATTGTATGCAACTGTAGGGCTGTCAAATCGAGTCAGATTACTGTA
>NZ_DASTTN010000121.1:0-3831 GCF_035760125.1 Flavobacterium sp. | reverse complement strand
AAGGATGGGTGGATTACGCATTGAACTGGCAACATGGTACAGAGCGAAAAATTAATGATAATCAATATGTAAAATCAGAATTGCTGGAAGGTGCAGAATATGTTCGAGCCATTCTTAATACTGTAGATGCTTCTGAAAATGAATATCTCAACCGACTAATTCATTATTTTACAACAGAATCTGAATACGACAATGCTGTACGAGAAACCAAATCAGAAGAATTGATTCGAATTTTCAAAAAATACCCAATACGTTTTTTAGAAAATAAATCGATAGATTTAGAAATATATGTAGATCGAAAAAAAGCACTATTCAGTACTTGGTATGAATTTTTCCCTCGTTCTGCGTCATCAGAAGATGGTAAGCACGGTACATTTAAAGATTGCGAAAGATTGCTTCCCAGAGTTGCGGAGATGGGGTTTGACACCCTTTATTTTCCTCCAATTCATCCAATTGGTGAAGTTAATCGAAAAGGTAAAAATAATTCCACAAATGCCGAATATGGTGATGTTGGTTCTCCTTGGGGAATTGGTTCTCATCACGGTGGGCACAAATCTACTCATCCCGAATTAGGATCCATAGAAGATTTTAAAGAATTAGTAAAAAAAGCTCAAGATTTAGGTATCGAAGTAGCTATGGATTATGCTTTACAAGCCGCTCCGGATCATCCTTATGTAAAAGATTTTCCACAATGGTTCAAATGGAGACCTGATGGAACAGTTCAATACGCCGAAAACCCTCCAAAAAAATACCAAGATATTCAACCTATTTATTTTGAAAGCTCCGACTGGAAAAATCTTTGGAAAGAACTATTAGATGTTGCATTGTTTTGGATTGAAGAATGTAATATTAAAATCTATAGAGTTGACAATCCACATACAAAACCTTTTTATTTTTGGGGTTGGTTAATTGCTGAAATCAAAAAGAAGCATCCTGATGTTTTGTTTTTGGCAGAAGCTTTTACACGTCCGAAAATAATGAACGAATTGGCTAAACAAGGTTTCAGTCAATCGTACACTTATTTTACATGGAGAAATTCAAAAAAAGAATTAACCGAATATGTGGAAGAATTAACTAAAACAGAACAAAAAGAATTTTACAGACCTAATTTTTGGCCCAATACGCCGGACATTAATCCTTTTGCTTTACAAAATGGAAATGAATCTGTGCATTTGCAAAAATACTTTCTGGCAGCAACCTTAAGTTCTAATGTTGGAATTTACGGTCCCGTTTTTGAATACATGATTAGCACTCCAATGGCTCCAGGAAAAGAAGAATATCTGGATTCTGAAAAATACCAATGCTACAAATGGGACTGGACTATTCAAAACAAACTCACGACCTTAATTACAAGAATCAATGCCATTCGAAAAGAACAAATTTCATTGCAACAAACCAATAATATTGTCTTTTGCGAGACCAATAATGATCAAGTAATTGCATATTATAAATTTGATGATGATAAACAGAATGAAACGCTGATGATTGTCAGTTTAGATGCATTTCATACCGGTAGAGCAATGGTTAAATTGCCATTAGACAAAATTGGAACTCAACAAATTAGCGTTAGCGATTTGATTACGGGAAATACCTATTCATGGGATAATGAATGGAATTATGTGGAACTTCCTCCAGAATTACCTTTTCATCTATTTAAAATTCAGAAATAATGGTTGATAAAATTAACGAAGCCGAATATAAAAATCCACTTGTATTTCATACAGATTGGGAAAATGCTTTTGAAGATGAAAGTTTTATTAAAATTTTTGCTTCGGATATTTTAGAAAATTACATTATCAATAAAAGATGGTACGGCGGTAAAGCCAGTACCTTAAAATATATTGAGATTGTACATTCTTTCAAAATTACTTCAAATGATAATACTTATTACGGCGTTTTATTAGAAGTTAATTTTAAAGAAGCTTTTTATCAACATTATTTTATGCCATTGGCTTTTATGTCTGAAGAAGATTTAGATACCAACACTATTATTGCTCCTGTAGTTATGAATGAGCAAGAAGGATATCTTGTCGATGCATTACACCAGGAAGATTTTAGAAAATTACTTTTCGAAAAAATCATTCATTCCAAAAAAGATGAAGCATCAAAAGTAACCTTTCATAAAGGAAAAAAAATGCATTCCAAAGAATACATTTCGTCGCATTTCATGGGAGTGGAACAAAGCAATACTTCCATAGTGTATAATGACAATTTGGTTCTAAAAATTTTCAGAAGAATTTATATCAGCATGAACCCTGATTATGAAATTAGTCGTTTCCTTACTGAAAGAATGAATTTCAAACATTCTCCGGCCTATACAGGAAGTATTAGCATAGTGTCATCCGAAGGAAACATTACACTTGGATTAATGCAAGAATTAGTTCCTAATCAAGGAGATGCCTGGAAATATATGCTGGAAGAAGTAGATCGAATTTTTGAGAATTTAAATACCAAAAAAATTTCTATCAGTAAACTTCCTGAAATAGAATTATTTAAGAGATTAAAATTAAATGATGTCCCCCACGAAATTATTGATTGGGCTGGATTAAGCGTTTTCTTAAAAATTCAAACTTTGGCTACCCGAACAGCCGAAATGCACATAGCGTTAGGTAGCGATATCCATGAAACGGCTTTTACACCGCTTACTTATAATGGAGATTATTCAGTTTGGTTAAAAAATAGATTAACCTATCAGTTTCAGAATCGCTTGAATATTTTAGAAAACAATTTACATAAATTGGATGGTTTAGAATTAGAGTTAGCTAATAAATTTTTGGATCATAAAAAAGAAATTAGAAAAGTTTTTCTTGATTTCGACTGGACACAAATGAAATCGGAGCGCATTCGAATTCATGGGGATTATCATTTAGGTCAAGTTTTAGTAAATGGCGACGATTTTTGTATCCTTGATTTTGAAGGAGAACCTGAAAGCACTATTCGAGATCGAAAAGTAAAACAGCCTCCATTGAAAGATGTTGCAGGAATGTTCCGCTCTTTTCATTATGCGATTTATGCCACTATATTCAATAGTAACGATAAATATCCATACGAACAAGACGAACTTTTTCAGGCAAGTGAAATTTTATATAAATATTTTGTAGGCGTTTTTCTGAATACCTACACGGAAGTGGCTCAAGCAGGCAATCTGAATATTGGATATCAAAAAGAAATTGATTTTTTATTAAGATATTGTCTTCTGGAAAAAGCTATCTATGAATTGGGTTATGAATTAAATTCTAGACCTAGATGGTCTGTGATTCCTTTGAGAGGAATTGCTAGTATAATGAGTTTTTAAAAAAAATTAGTTGATTACAATTTCAACAAAAAAATAAAATACAAAAATGAACAAAGTACAAACCCATTCGCTTTTTACAGATTTTGACATTGATTTATTCAAAGCAGGAAAACACTATAGACTTTACGAAAAATTAGGGGCACATCTTATTGAAGTTGATGGAGTAAAAGGTGTTTATTTCGCTGTATGGGCTCCATCAGCAAGAACAGTTTCAGTCATTGGTGACTTCAATTACTGGATTCAAGGGGAACATGCATTGCAGGTGCGTTGGGATTCATCAGGGATTTGGGAAGGATTTATTCCCGGAATAGAACAAGGAACTACCTATAAATATAAAATACAATCCAACAACGGTGGTATCATTACCGAAAAAGCAGATCCATTCGCTTTCTATTGCGAAAAGCCACCTCATACCGCTTCGGTTATTTGGGATCTTGATTATAAGTGGAAAGACAAAAAATGGATGCAAACCCGTAAAGAACATAATGATTTGGACAAACCGTATTCGGTATATGAAGTTCATTTAGGTTCATGGA
>NZ_DASTTN010000120.1:0-7909 GCF_035760125.1 Flavobacterium sp. | reverse complement strand
CAATAGTTATCCCTTCTAGTTCCGAAAAAAGATTGTAAAGATAAAAATAATCGTGATACACTTTTTGACTCAAATAATCCGATAAGGTGATTTTTAAGTCATTGTTTTGCTCATGGATCAATTCAATGATTAAGGATTTTATTTTTTCAATGTACCTGCTCTTTTTGTCATCGATTAATTCAAAACCAAGTTCTTTGAGTACAAGGTCCAAATGTTCCTTTTCTGAGGCATCCAAATCTTTTGCGATCGTTACTTCTCCTAATTCAACATTTAGTGGACTTATACCGAGTTTTTCTAATTCAGATTTAACAACCATTTTACAACGATTGCAAACCATATTTTTGATATAAAGAATCATTCTTTCTGAAATTTATAATGCAAAGATACTTCAAAACTGACTGTTTAATTAAGAATCCATCTTTACTATTTTACTTTATAAAAAATGAAAACCGCTAAATTTCAGTAAGATTTCACCCTTTATTTTACCGTCTTTATCTTTTACTTTATTTAGACTGGATTTCCCTAGAAATTTCAAAGGAATATTGAGTCTATTAGTCCAAAAACTGATTTTGGTTGCACTCGGAAAATTACCCGAAGCATAGGTATGTTTGATTAGGTATTCTCCCGAATCTTTGGTAATCAAATTAATTTCGTCAATTCTGCTCTGTTCTTTCAATATTTTTATATCTGCAGTAACCCAATCACTTTTGGGATCCATTGAAACTAATTTGTAATTGACAACACTTCCATTTTCGGAAAGAAAAATCCAATGTGCTTGAATAGAAAGTAACTCCGAAAATTGATTGACCAAACCTTTTTTGGGAATCAACAGTATTCCTTTTCCTCTTATCTGTACTTTTTTTCCTTTTTCATATTTAATGCTCAAGTCCTTTTGGGGCACGGTAAGTCCAGGCACATCAATAGTCATATTAACCATGGTTTGATAACCATTTTTTATATCGTATCTCTCCTTGAGTTTTTCCATTAATTCTGTTTGTGCTTTTGCATAAAAGCTACTACATAAAATAATGACTATAAGTAAAATATGCCTCATTCTGTTATTTTTAAAAATTTAAATCGAATGATCGAAATAACAATACAAACAATCGAAAAAGAAAACAGCCAAATGGTAGAATTTGCAATGGCTGCATAATCTATATCGGTATAAAAGAACAATTGCCATTGTGAAAAATGATGTGTGATCAAAAAGAACTCCCAACCTCTAAACAAGGATGCTGATAATGTTTGCAGTAATGTACTAATGATAATAAAACCCAATGTTATTAAAATGGAGACCAAAGATTTTCGAGCAAAAAAACTCACTGTAACCGAAAGAATCGCAACGGTACTCATTGCCAAAAACGCAAAGGCAAATGCTCCTAAAAAGCGTAATGGCAATTGTGATTCTTCAATGATTTGCAATCCATTAAAGGCTACTAGTAAATCTCCTTTACCAAATAAAACCAAAGCTGGAATTATTGAAATAATGGCATAACAAATGATGAAGAAAAAGACAAACACAACGGCTGCAAAATGTTTGGATAAAGCAATGCGACTTCTGTTTATTGGTCTTGTCATCAAAATACGAATGGTACCATTTTCCAATTCGGAACTAAATAAATCCCCGGTGACAATTGTAATTAAAATAGGTATGTGAATCCAGAGTGTGTTTAAAATTAAAAAACTGGTCAAATAACCATTCAGAATATTTCCCTGTACCTCAAAATTCTTATCCAACGATTGAAATATAAAAGCGAAAGCATTGATACCTTCCGATTTCAATCCCCAAAAAATAAGGCAGACCAAAACCAACATCAAGCCGATACTTAAAAAAGTTCTGCGTCTGTGAATTAGCTTTATACACTCAAATCGTAATAGTTCTATCATTTTATAATTTCCATGTATTTATCATGTAATAGGCTCGATCTATCAATTTTATAAGGAATAAAGCCCAATTCATACAATTCTTTCAGAACGAATTGGGTTTCTTTTTCATTCGCTTTAAGCGCGAGAATATTTTCTTTTTTGAAGTTTTCAAATCCTAGATTTAAAATTTGAGGAAGTGGTTCCGTAAAGTGCATTTTTACATTTTGTCTGTCAGTTCCAAAAGTATTCATTGAACCGGAAAGATAGATTTCGCCTTCGTTTAGGAGTATAAAGTCGTCGGCAATAGTTTCAATCTCTTCCAATAAATGGGTTGAAACCAAAATACCTTTTCCTTTGTTTTTTAAATCAGTTAATAGCCTCAGAATTAATTCTTTTACTTCAGGATCCAAACCGTTAAAAGGCTCATCTAAAATTAAAAAAGAAGGATTGTCAATTAAAACCTGTGCCAATCCAAGTCTTTGCTTCATCCCTTTCGAATAATGCTGCACTTTTTTATCAGCGACTTTGGTCAGTCCCACTATTTCCAGAAGTTCGGTTGCATTTGCAGAAGATTTGGTGAGGGCAATTAAAAGTTCCAAGTTTTTTTTACCGCTTAGATAAGTATAAAAATCAGCAGTTTCGAGTAAATATCCACAATGACTACGTAAATCATTAAAACTTTTCATTTGGATTCCGTCTAAAAAAACACTTCCACTATCAGGGCTGACCAATCCAGACAAGATTCTAAAAGTAGAACTTTTTCCTGCGCCATTTGGTCCAATAAGAGCCGTTATTTTACCTTCGGTAATCGAAAAACTGATTCCTTTTATGATGGGTTGTGCATCATAACTGAGTGTTATGTTTTTGACATCTAATCTTCTCACCAGTAAAAATATTTGCTTTTATAATTTGGCACAAATAAAGTGGACATCCAATATTCTTTGGTCAATAGGATTGTTGGCTTTTTCAAAATAATTACAGGTAAAATATGAAACCAACGAAATCCAACGCTATAAAAATAGTCGTCGATTTCCTTTTTAAAACCAAGACTTCTCGCTGCTTCCGCAAAAGCATCTCTTTGACATCTGGATTTGGAAAATATTTTGACGAGGGATTTTTTAAAACCATATTGATGCATTAAATCTTTGGCCATTTTATAATTCTGATACCTGCTGTAAGCATCCAATTGGGTGGTAAAAACCAAACTGGAAAAGTATAATCCCAAAACAACATGAAAATTGAAAGTAAAATCTTTGGCAGTCTCCAAAGCATTAAAATTGATACCACTTATGAATAAACACCCCATACAGAAAGACTGTAACAAAAGAGTAGATTTGATATAACTCACTGCCCTGTTTAAATAGATATCTGTTTTGGATATGGCATAGTTAGTATGTTGCGCTTTTATCATCGAGTGCCAAAATTTAAGAAACGATTAATTCTGCCCTTAAATTAGAAATTTAATCGATAGGATCTTGTAAAAAATAGCTTTTATTTAATGTAAAATTCGCATTTTTTAGAAAGACTGAAATTACGTTGATTAATAATACAGCCTAAAATCCAGCAACTTACAAAGTGAATAGTGTTTTTGATGTAATTCCTCAACAATTTCGATGACATCATCAAGTTCTTGGCATAGACTAAAAAAAGCTTTATCAATGGGACTACTACTTAAGTTCGCATACGCCAAACCATATCCTGAAACAGCCTTAGCACCCGTTATATCCAAAAAATACTGCGCTTCTTCTGCACTTAAATCTAAAACTTTGGCATTGGAAAAATGTAAAATTTTACCCCTCATCTTTCCTTCAAAGATTTCAGCTATTTCCTCTAGGCTGTAGTAATAATTGTTTAGGCAAATGTTGTTAGCCTCGCCTGGCATAACCAAGTAGATGATTTCATAATCTTTAAAGTTGTGATCGTCATAAAGCAGTGCATTCAAGCTGTCTTCCAATCCTTCGATGGTATCACATGTTTTGTAAATACTCGAAATACCTTGCTCAAAGGCCAGTCGCTCTAAGTTTTTGACTACTTCTGTAATGGCGCTTGTTTCTACGTCGGCAACAGCTTCAAGGCAGAAAATAAATTGGTCTCGATCCATGAAATTGTATTTTTGCGGTTGCTATTAGTTCATACTTGGTGATTCCGGTATTTTGACCTTAATCTTATTTTTCTTGGCTATTAGCAAATATAGTGCGAAGCCTCCTAAAACTACTAATAACGCAATTTGCAGTTCACCCAAAGTGGTATTACCTCTATACATTGCATTTGAGCTTGCCAGTTTGGATTTGCCTTCATTAATTTGGATTTGTGACAGCAGTTCTAATGTTTGTAAAGCCTGATTACTGGATTGGGTTACTTGCGACCAATTGTTGTTTTGTGACTGTATTTCAATAGCGGAACACGAGGCCAAAAATGCCACAAAACTTTTTTTTTCTTTGGGGGTCAAAACTGTTTCTAAATATAACTTATCAATATTATGAATGTGTTGCATAGCAGTCTCAATCCCAACTTTTTTTTGAGCGTCATTGAGTTCAGCCTGCAAAGTCTTTGCTTTTATGAAATTAAGTTCATTTGCATATTGAAATATATAGCGTGCCACCACTAAGCGATCATTGTAGATTTCATTAATATTCTCGTTTGCTTTTTTTGAATTTCGCAGGGTGTTAAAATTACTCAATAAGATAATAACCATAACAATTAACAAAACAAATGCAGCTTTGGTTTTGTTACTGAATCTTTTTAGATCTTTCATCTTGATGTGTTTTTGATTATGCAATATAAGCTATTGTCATGAATTTATTTCTGCAACAGAAGTAATTTTAAAAAAGTTCCATCACAAGTTTTATAAATCTTAGGAATAGTTTCATGAAAAACAAAAAATGAGCGTTTGCTAAGAATTAAGACATTGCGGGAGAAAGATCAATCACGATATTATCAAAAAAAAGCCCTAAAAAAATAGGGCTTTGTAAATATAAACAAAAAATAATTTTATAGTTCTTCTATAATTGTGAATCCCCAAGCTGACAAAGAAATCTGACTCCCTTCAGCAATTTTATCGTCTGTCAATAAAAGCTTTCCTTTAGGGTAAGGATAAGTAAATGATTTTGACTCCCCAGAATAGTTAAAATAGTAATGAATAACTTTTCCTTGCTGATTAGTCCCCGATTTAACTATAATTGGAAATTTTAATTCTTGATCTTTACCCCAAAGTCCAGCATTTTTTACAACATCACCAAGAATTTTTTCTGTAATGGCTGTCGTCGTCCCAAAACCTATATAAGTAGCTACCCCTTTCCCATAATTATTCCGTGTAACTGCGGCATAAATTCCCCACGATGGATGATCATACCATGCCAAAACTTTTGCTGTGGTAGGAACTAAAAACTCCATCCATTTCTCTGCTTTATTCTGCTCCTTCCCTACATTAAAAGGATCATCTTTAAGACTTACTTTTTCAGGAACAGTAAACTCATTGTATGTTATTCCACAAGCTTCGCTGATAATACCTGGCTGACGAACAGTTCTCACTTTATTATGCTCATCGGCAAAACCGCTTTTAAAAGTATAGACAATGTGTCCACCATTTTTAACAAAACTGTTTAAACGCAACAACAAACTATCAGGTGCTGCATATAAAGCCGGCACAACAATTAATTTATATTTCTCAATTTGAGTACTCGATGGATCAATAAAATCAACACCAACATTCATCTTGTAAAGAGCATCATACATTGATCTCAAAATCACATTGTAACTGCCGGGACCAAAAGAATTATACGCAGTTAATGCTTCATTGCTAAATAAAATAGCTACATCATTTTTCTTCTGGAGATGAAGCAAATGGGAACTGAGTTTCTTAAAGTCGGCACCAATCGTTTTAGCTTCTTCATAAGTTGGATTTGGTTCAAAATCATGGCTCAATAATCCTTTCCAATACGTTTCTGCCGAATTATGTATGGAATGCCAATGCCAGTAAGAAACCATGTCTGCACCAGATGCTAAATGGCTAAATGCCTGTAAACGCAATTGACTTGGATAAGGCACCCATTCCGCAAATCCCTGAGCTTCTGTCTCTATTACAAAGTAATTCTGTCCACCTTTCATAGAGCGAGCCACATCACCCCCAAAAGAAATCTCCAGTCCTGTGAGTTTGTCTTGTGAAGGATGATAAATATCTACACCAGAAATATCGAGCACTTTTGAAGCAGCAAAATGATCTACTTCAGGTTGTATTCCATAAGAATGCCCCAACCAATCAAAATCAAAATTTTGAGTTATAAATTGATTTGGCTTTTTATATTCGCGCACCATTTTAGATTGCCATCCTAGATATTCAGTGACAAGTGAACGCTGAAACTTAGCAAACTCTGCATTGAGACTGGCATTAATACTTCCATTTACCGAAGGAAAATCATCCCAGTTATTAATTCGATTGCTCCAGTAATCCAGTCCAAAAATCTTATTTAAATCATCGAGTGATGGATATTTGGCTTTCATATACGCAACAAACTGTGCCTGTACATTTGGCCCGCTCGTACCATATGATTTGGTTTCATTATCTATTTGATATCCAATAATGGCCGGATGATCTTTTATATGCTTTAACATTTTCCGAATAGCTTTTTCGGCATAAATTCTAAAATATTCGTTAGTAATATCCATATTTTGACGTGGACCATATTGGTTTGGACCTCTGTTTGTAATAGCCAAAACATCGGGATGCTTTTTAACAAGCCATGTTGGAACTGCATAAGTTGGTGTGCCAATTATTACACTGATACCAGCTTTATACATAGCATCCAGTACACGATCTATATGACTAAAATCAAAAACACCTTCTTGCGGTTCCATTGTACTCCAGGTAGATTCTGCAATACGAACCACATTGATACCTGTTTCTTTCATCATTTTAATATCCTTATCAAGACGTTCATAAGGCATGTATTCGTCATAATAAGCAGCCCCAAACAATAACTTATCTTTCTTAATCTGCGCGAATCCTGTGGTAGTACTAATTAAAAATGTTAAAACAACACTTATAAAAAAGAGCAAATTTTTTTTCATACTTTAAATACTTTATTTTTGACTAAAGTAATTAAAAAATACTCAATTGAATAAACTATTTGGCAAATTTGGCACAAATAGATATGCTTTTTAGGTATTGAAAAAATTACTGATAGATGTAAATCATATTGTACTTTTTATTAAATTTAACCATAAGCGACTGAAAACAAATAATATAAGAAATTATTTCATTTTGACTGTTTTCACAAAATATCAATAACGTTATTTATCTTAAATTTTATCAATATGAAAATTCAAGCATTTTTTGTAAGCCTAAAAAACAGTATTTACATTCCACTGTTTTTGATTATTATCGCTCCATCTGTTTGGGGTCAGGAAGCTACAACAGCCAAAATCAATGATGGATCAGCCCTTACGTACAATCAGATTTCAAAAGCCTGTAATGTAATTGTATATCCTGCAAAAGGTCAGAGTCAGGATTTGCAAAAAAATGATGAATATGAATGTTACAAATGGGCAAATGACCAATCTGGTATTGACATATTGAATCCAACAAAAGTACAAGCAGCCCCTGTTGATACCGCCCCTAAAGGCGAAGCTGTAAAAGGCGCCGCAAAAGGTGCCGCTGTTGGGGCGGCAGTAGGTGCCGTTACAGGAGATGCTGGTGACGGAGCGGCAATAGGTGCAATAGCCGGAGGAGTTTCAGGGCGCAGACAGGCAAAACAGCAAAAGAAAGCACAAACACAGCAGGCTACAGCTGGTGCTGCTTCCGCAGAGCAAGAAATGAAAGACAAGTTTGCAAAAGCATTTTCAGTCTGTATGGAAGGGAAAGGATATACAATCAAATAGACAGAAATAGTCATTATTTTAAAAATACAAATTCCTGTCAAATAAAAGATTTTCTAAAGCAAGAAAAGCACAGAAATATAAAAGCACCTCATTGTAGACTGGCCCCATAAATTTAAGCCATACATAGCTAATTCAGCAACTAAAATTAAAACTATAATTATTTATG